>NZ_CAJXMA010000029.1:0-30161 GCF_913056445.1 uncultured Halovibrio sp. | reverse complement strand
CTGGCACTGGCAACCCGCTTCAGCCACCTGCTGCTGGTGGGCGCGGGGCTTGGCGTGGTTCCCGGCTGCTTCGCCGCCGGCGTGGTCTACCTGCACAGGTTGACCCGCATCCCCTGCCTGGCGCTGACCACCGGGCTTCTGGTTCTGTGCGCATTGGGGATCGCCTTTGCCTATGTCTCAACCCCCCTGATCACGGACGCCTTCGGCTGGCGCTTTACCCCCCTGATGAGCATCGGCCTTATCCTCATTGCCGCCGGCCTCCTCGCCGCCCTTGGCGATCCCACTGAAACCCGCGTGTAACCCTTTCCTATCCCTTGGGGGGTAGATCCCGGTTATCTCGTGGTATCCATGCAGACCTGATACTTCTTATTGACCAGAATAGGGCCCATCAGCCTGAACATTGAGAAAGCTCAACGTTCAGGCAGCGCGGACAGGGCAAACCTGAGGAGATCAAGATGAGTAACTTTCTGGACCGACTGACGTTCTTCAAGCGCCAGAGGGAACCGTTCGCCGACGGCCACGGCGTGAGCGTGGACCAGGACAGGCGCTGGGAAGACGGCTACCGCTCGCGCTGGCAGCACGACAAGGTAGTGCGCTCCACCCACGGCGTGAACTGTACCGGGTCATGTTCCTGGAAGATCTACGTCAAGAACGGCCTGGTCACCTGGGAAACCCAGCAGACCGACTACCCGCGCACACGCCCGGGCCTGCCCAACCACGAACCGCGCGGCTGCGCCCGGGGCGCGAGCTTCTCGTGGTATATCTATTCCGCCAACCGCCTGAAGTATCCCATGGTGCGCCGCCACCTGGTCGAACTCTGGCGCGACGCGAAAAAGCAGCACAGCGACCCGGTTCAAGCCTGGGCGTCCATCGTCCAGGACCCGCAGAAAGCCCACGCCTACAAGTCCCGTCGGGGCCTGGGCGGCTTCGTGCGTGCCGACTGGACCGAAGTCCAGGAGATCATCGCCGCCGCCAACGTCTACACCGCGCGCGACTACGGCCCGGACCGGATCATTGGTTTCTCCCCGATCCCGGCCATGTCCATGGTCTCCTACGCCGCCGGCACCCGCTACCTGTCGCTGATCGGTGGCGTCTGCATGAGCTTCTACGACTGGTACTGCGACCTGCCGCCGGCCTCGCCGCAGACCTGGGGCGAGCAGACGGATGTGCCGGAATCCGCGGACTGGTTCAACTCCACCTTCCTGATGATGTGGGGCTCCAACGTGCCGCAGACGCGCACCCCGGACGCCCACTACATGACCGAGGCCCGCTACCGGGGCACCAAGACCGTCACCGTGACCCCGGACTACTCCGAGGCCTCCAAGTTCGGCGACATCTGGCTCAACCCCAAGCAGGGCACCGACTCGGCACTGGCCATGGCGCTGGGCCACGTCATCCTCAAGGAGTGGCACGTTGAGGGCCGGAGTGACTACTTCGACGACTACGTGCGCCGCTACACCGACCTGCCCTACCTGGTCATGCTCGACGAGGAAAACGGCAACACGGTACCCGGCCGCTTCCTGCGCGCCTCGGACCTGGCGAAGAACCTGGGCGAAGACGAGAATGCCGACTGGAAGACCATTGCCTGGGACGAGACCAGCAACAGCATGGTGGCACCGACCGGTTCCATCGGCTTCCGCTGGACCGAGACCAAGGGCAAGTGGAACCTCGAGCAGAAGACGGGCGACGGCAAGGACATCCACCTGAGTCTGAGCCACATCGACAACGCCGACGAAGTCAGCGACGTGGCCTTCCCCTACTTCGGGGGCGGCGGCAACCCGCACTTCTCCCACACCAGCCACGACCCGATCCAGAAGCGCCGGGTGCCCATGCGCACCATCACCCTGGCCGACGGCAGCAAGGCCCGCGTGGCCAGCGTCTTTGACCTGATGGTGGCCAACTACGGCATCGACCGCGGACTCGGCGGCAATCATGTGGCCAGTTCCTACGATGACGACGTGCCCTACACCCCCGCCTGGCAGGAAGCCATCACCGGTGTGCCGCGCGAGAAGGTCATCACCGTGGCGCAGCAGTTCGCCGAGAACGCCCACAAGACCCACGGCAAGTCCATGATCATCATCGGTGCCGCCATGAACCACTGGTACCACATGGACATGAACTACCGGGGCGTCATCAAGATGCTGATGATGTGCGGCTGCGTCGGCGTCTCCGGCGGCGGCTGGGCCCACTACGTGGGCCAGGAGAAGCTGCGCCCGCAGACCGGCTGGGCGCCCGTGGCCTTTGCGATGGACTGGCACCGTCCGCCGCGGCACATGAACTCCACCTCCTTCTTCTACGCCCACACCAGCCAGTGGCGTCATGAGACCGTGGGCATGGAGGAGATCCTATCGCCGCTGGTGGACCCGAAGGACTGGAACGGCTCCATGATCGACTACAACGTGCGCGCCGAGCGCATGGGCTGGCTGCCTTCAGCACCACAGCTTTCCCGCAACCCGTTGCAGGTGGCGCGTGAAGCGAAAGAAGCGGGCATGGAGATCAAGGACTACATCGTGCAGTCGCTGCGCGATGGCAGCCTCCAGTTCGCCAGCGAGGACCCGGACAACCCGGCCAACTTCCCGCGCAACATGTTCGTCTGGCGCTCCAACCTGCTGGGCTCCTCGGGCAAGGGCCACGAGTACTTCCTCAAGTACCTGCTCGGCACCGAGAACGGCCTCCAGGGCAAGGACCTGGACAGCATCCCGAACGCGGAGAAGCCCGAAGAGGTGCAGTGGCGCGACGCGGCCACCGGCAAGCTGGACCTGCTGACCACCCTGGACTTCCGGATGTCGACCACCTGCATGTACTCGGACATCGTGCTGCCAACCGCAACCTGGTACGAGAAGCACGACATGAACACCTCCGACATGCACCCCTTCATCCACCCGCTCACGGCGGCCGTGGATCCGGCTTGGGAGTCACGCTCGGACTGGGACATCTACCGGGGCATCGCGAAGAAATTCTCCGAGCTCTGCGTGGGCCACCTGGGTGAGGAAACCGACGTCACCACCCTGCCGCACATTCACGACACGCCGGCGGAAATGGCGCAGCCCAAGGACGTGAAGGACTGGAAGAAAGGTGAGTGCGAGCCCATCCCCGGCAAGACCATGCCCAATATGGTGACGGTGGAACGCAACTACCCCGAGACCTACAACCGCTTCACCGCGCTTGGCCCGCTCATGGACAACGTGGGCAATGGCGGTAAGGGCATCACCTGGAAGACCAACGAGGAGGTGGAATTCCTGGGCGATCTCAACGGCCGCGTTACTGAGAACGTCAGCACCAAGGGGCGCCCGAAGATCCGCACCGCCATCAATGCCTGCGAGACGATCCTGAGCCTGGCGCCGGAAACCAACGGCCACGTAGCGGTGCGCGCCTGGGATGCGATGAGCGAACAGACCGGTCGCGAGCATGCACATCTTGCCCGCCACCACGAGGGCGAGACCATCCGGTTCAACGACATCGTGGCCCAGCCGCGCAAGATCATCTCCTCGCCCACCTGGTCGGGCATCGAGTCCGAGAAGGTGAGCTACAACGCGGGCTGGACCAACATCAACGAGCTGATCCCGTGGCGGACCCTCACCGGACGCCAGCAGTTCTACCAGGATCACCTCTGGATGCGCGCCTTCGGCGAGACCCTGTGCGTCTACAAGCCGCCGATCGACATGAAGACCATCGACCCGATCCTGAACAAGAAGGGCAATGGCAACACCGAGATCGTGCTCAACTTCATCACGCCGCACCAGAAGTGGGGCATCCACAGCACCTACACGGACAACCTGCTGATGCTCACGCTCTCGCGCGGCGGCCCGATCGTCTGGATGAGCGAAACAGACGCGGCCAAGGCCGGGCTTGAGGACAACGACTGGATCGAGGTCTTCAACGTCAACGGCGCCATCACGGCCCGGGCGGTGGTGAGCCAGCGGGTGCCCGAGGGTATGTCGATGATGTACCACGCCCAGGAGAAAATCGTGAACACCCCCGGATCCGAGATCACCGGCAACCGCGGCGGCATTCACAACTCCGTGACCCGGGCCGTGCTCAAGCCGACCCACATGATCGGCGGCTACGCCCAGCAGAGCTACTTCTTCAACTATCACGGAACCGTGGGTTCCAACCGCGACGAATTCATCGTCGTCCGGAAGATGAGCAACATCGACTGGATGGACGAGGAATCCAGCGATGCCATGCGGACAGAGGGGGCATGACATGAGGATACGCGCACAGATCGGCAAGGTACTGAACCTGGACAAGTGCATTGGTTGCCATACCTGTTCAGTGACCTGCAAGAACGTCTGGACCTCCCGCGAGGGCATGGAATACGCCTGGTTCAACAACGTTGAGACCAAGCCCGGCGTGGGCTACCCCAAGGAGTGGGAGAACCAGGAACGCTGGAAAGGCGGCTGGAAGCGCCTTGACGACGGCAGCATCCAGCCGCGCATCGGCGGGCGCTGGCGGGTACTGGCGAACATCTTCGCCAACCCGGACATGCCGGCCATCGACGATTACTACGAGCCTTTCGACTTCGACTACGCCCACCTTCAGAAGGCGGGCGACTCGAAGACCATGCCCACGGCCCGGCCACGCTCGCTGCTGACCGGCAAGCGCATGGAGAAGATCGAATGGGGCCCGAACTGGGAAGAGATCCTGGGCACGGAATTCAAGCACCGTTCGAAAGACTACAACTTCGAGGGCGTGCAGAAGGAGATCTACGGCCAGTTCGAGAACACCTTCATGATGTACCTGCCCCGGCTGTGCGAACACTGCCTCAACCCCACCTGTGTGGCGTCCTGCCCGAGCGGCGCCATCTACAAGCGGGAAGAGGACGGCATCGTGCTGATCGACCAGGACAAGTGCCGCGGCTGGCGCATGTGCGTCTCCGGCTGCCCGTACAAGAAGATCTACTACAACTGGAAATCCGGCAAGTCCGAGAAGTGCACCTTCTGCTACCCGCGCATCGAAGTGGGCCAGCCGACCGTGTGCTCCGAGACCTGCGTGGGCCGGATCCGCTACCTGGGCGTGATGCTCTACGATGCCGACCGCATCGAGGAAGCAGCCAGCACACCGAATGAGCAGGATCTCTACGAAGCTCAGATGGACGTCTTCCTCAACCCCCATGACCCGGAGATTGAGGCCGAAGCACGGCGCCAGGGCATCCCGGACGACTGGCTGGAAGCCGCCAAGAACTCCCCGGTCTACAAGATGGCCATGGAGTGGAAAGTCGCCTTCCCGCTGCACCCGGAATACCGGACGCTGCCCATGGTGTGGTACGCCCCGCCGCTGTCGCCCATCCAATCCGCTGCCGAGTCCGGCCGCATCGGCTACAACGGCGCGATCCCGGACGTGGACCAGCTGCGCATCCCGGTGCGTTACCTGGCCAACATGCTCACCGCCGGTGAAGAACAACCCATCACCCACGCCCTTGAACGGATGCTGGCCATGCGGGCCTTCATGCGCGGGCGCAACGTGGATGGCGTTGAGGACACCGAGGTGCTGGAGCGGGTCGGCCTGGACGTGGCGACAGTCGAGGAGATGTTCCGCTACATGGCCATCGCCGACTACGAGGACCGCTTCGTGATCCCGACCAACAAGCGCGAGTACGCCCACTCCATGTACGACGGCCAGACCGAGCGCGGTGGCTGTGGCTTCAGCTTCGGCAGTGGCTGCAACGCCGGCGGCGGCGAGGATGCCGACGTCTTCGGCGGCAAGCCCAACAACAAGCGCAACTTCTTTTCCGTTCGCGTCGAGAAGATGGGCAACTGAGGAGATCATCATGAAGACACTGCACGCCATCGCCCATCTCATGGCCTACCCGACAGGGCCCATGCACGAGGCCCTGCCGGAGCTGGCCGAGGTCATCCGCAGCGAATCGCGGCTCGGGGAAGCCCCCCGTGACGAGCTTCTGGCGCTGATCGACGACCTGGCGGCCCGCCCGCTGGGCGAAATCCAGGAGAACTACGTGAGCCTGTTCGACCGCGGCCGCCACCTGTCACTGCACCTGTTCGAGCACGTACACGGTGAATCCCGGGACCGCGGCCAGGCCATGGTCGACCTGATGGAACACTACCGCCTGCACGGCTACGAGCTGGACGCAAAGGAACTGCCGGACTACATCCCGCTGTTCCTGGAATACCTCTCTACCCAGGACGAAACCGAGATCACCGATATGCTCGGTGACGCCATGCCCGTGATGGTACTGCTCGGGGCCCGCCTGGAGGAAAAGGAATCCCCCTATGCCGCCCTCTTCCACGCGCTGGAAGCCATCGGCGGCAGCTGCGAGCAGGCCCGCGACATGCGGGAACTGGCCGCCAACGAGGGCCCGGACGAATCCATCACCAAGATGGACGAAATCTGGGAAGAGGAACAGGTCACCTTCCTCGGCAATAACGACCCGGCCGGCGGTGGCTGCGGCAACACCAGCCCCGGCCCCGCCACCACACCCACGGACGAGATCCCTGTGCGCTGGGTGGACAACCCCGGCGCCCAGGCCGCCGGCCAACGCTGATTCAGGGGAGAGACACCATGGAAACCTACATCAACCAACTGATCTTCGGCGTCGGCCCCTACCTGGCCGGCACCATCTTCCTGCTCGGCAGCTTCCTGCGCTATGAGCGCGGCCAGTACACCTGGCGGGCCATGTCCAGCCAGAGCCTGAACAATCCGCCCGCCTTCCGCTGGGCCAGCATTGCCTTCCACGTGGGCATCCTGCTGCTATTCTTCGGCCACCTGTTCGGCCTGCTCACGCCCACGGTGGTCTACACCTCACTGGGCATGACTCCCGGCGCCAAGCAGATCATGGCCATGGTCGCCGGTGGCCTCTTCGGCCTGCTGTGCTTCGCCGGCCTCAGCTACCTGGTGTACAGGCGGCTGTTCAACGCCCGTGTGCGTGCCAACAGCAGCCCCATGGACACCTTCATCATCTGTCTGATCTACCTGCAGCTGATCACCGGTCTGTGCACCCTGTTCGTCTCCATGGACCACCTGGACGGCGCCGTCATGCTCGAACTCGCCCACTGGGCCCAGGGCATCGTCACCTTCCAGGCAGGCGCATGGCATTACATCGTGGACGTGCACTGGATCTACAAGACCCACATCTTCCTCGGCCTGCTCATGTTCACCGCCTTCCCGTTCAGCCGGCTGGTGCACATCTGGAGCTGGCCAGTGGAATACGTGGCCCGGCGGTACCAGATCGTAAGGCCGCAATAGAGCCCGAAATCATGGGGCGGAATGGACCGGGGAGGCTCGGAGGGAAGCTCTGGAGCCATGGATGGCGGAAGAGCAGCGTACAGGGATGTATTTACAGCGTTTCCCGGAGAGCCTCCCCGGTCCATTCCGACCTGCAACAGAGACAGAGGTAGCAGCATGCAAGCCATCCCCATTCAGCAAGTCGCCGGCGGCGAAATCCTGATCAACGGTCGCACCATTACCGAAGAAGCGATCAACCAGGAGATTCAATACCACCCGGCCCCGTCACTGGAAGAAGCCCGTAAGGAAGCGGCCAAGGCCCTGTCCATCCGCACGATGCTGATCACAGAGGCCGAACGCCAGGGCATCACCGGCGAGGACCGCCAGACCGCGGAAACCCAGGAAGAAGCCCAGATCCGCCAGCTCCTCGACCAGGAGCTGGACAACCCGGAACCGGACGACGCCGCGTGCCGCCAGTACTACGAAAGCAACCGCGAACGCTTCCGCTCACCCAGCCGGTACCACGTCTCCCACATCTTCCGCCCGGCCCCGGCCGACGACGCCGACGCCCGCGTTGCCGCCCGCGAACGCTGCCGCCGTATCATCCGCGTCTGCCAGGCCGACCCCAGCCGCTTCACCCGGCTTGCGTTCAAGCACTCCAAATGCCCCTCCGCCGAAGCCGGCGGCGACATGGGCACCGTCGGCCCCGGCGACACCGCGCACGACTTCGAAAAGGCCCTCGAGCGCCTCCCCGAAGGCGAAATCGCCGCCTACCCACAGGAAACCCGTTACGGCTTCCACGTGGTCTGGCTGCACGAACGCCAGCGCGGCGAACAGCTGCCCTACGAAGCCGTGAAGGAAAAAATCGCCACCTATCTGAAGGAATCCGTCTGGCGCCGCTCCGTCAGCCAGTACCTCCAGATCCTGGCCGGCCGTTCCCGGATCGAGGGGATTGACCTGGCTGGCGCCGACAATCCATTGGTACAGTGAATTAGAGGCACACAATGACGGTAGAAACCTTCACACCGGAACCAAGAATCACGACTTTCGACGACCTGGCCCGAATGTCCGAAATGGACGGCCCCGGCACCAAACTCCTGGTCGTCCTCATCCACGTCCAGCGCCTCCAGGAAAAAACCGCCAGCGGCGAACACGCCGACATGGACGACCAGGGCACACTCATGCCCCTCATGGTCCGCGACTTCCCCTTGACACCCCAGACCCGCCTCAAGGACATTGTTGAAGAAGCGGACCAGGTCAGCACCAACTGGGAATTCCTGATGACCGCCGTCCTCCCCGGGCGCAACGGCGAGCCCGCAGCCGAGGACGAGACCGAACAACACCTCACGCGCATGGCCCAGACCCTCACCACCGGTGAAAACCTGGACCAGTTCGCCATCTTCACGCGCGACGGCGAACCGGTGCAGCTCCAGGCCATGAGCGAGCAGTAAGGAGAACACGATGTCCGAACCGCAAAAGGCACTGGTCGACCAGTTCGGGCGCACCATCACCTACGTGCGCATCTCCGTGACCGACCGCTGCGACTTCCGCTGTGTCTACTGCATGAGCGAGGACATGGAATTCCTGCCACGCCAGCAGGTGCTCAGCCTGGAGGAGATCGGGCGCATCGCCCGTATCTTCCGCGAGCTCGGTGTCGAGAAGATCCGCCTGACCGGCGGCGAACCGCTGGTGCGCAAGGGCATCGTGAAACTGGTCGAGGACATTGGCGGCCTGGGCCTGGACGATCTGGCCATGACCACCAACGGCAGCCAGCTCCCGCATATGGCCCACGACCTGAAAACCGCCGGCATGGACCGACTCAACATCAGTCTCGACTCGCTGGACGCGGAAAAATTCCGCAGCATTACCCGCACCGGTGACCTCAACAAAGTCATCCGGGGCATTGATACCGCCGTAGAAGCAGGCTTCAAGGGCATCAAGCTCAACAGCGTCATCATGAAGAACCGCAACGACCACGAAGTCCTCGACCTGGTCGAGTTCGCGCGGTCGCGCGGCATCGACATCAGCTTCATCGAGGAAATGCCCCTCGGCGAGATCTCCGACCATACCCGGGACGAAACCTTCTGCTCCAGCGACGAGGTCCGGGAGATCATCGAACAGCGTTACGACCTCATCCCCAGCACGGCGGACACTGGTGGGCCGTCGCGCTATTTCCGGATGCCGGACTCACAGAGCAAGATCGGCTTCATCTCCCCACACACCCATAACTTCTGTGGCGACTGCAACCGCGTACGACTGACCGTGGAAGGGCGCCTGCTGCTGTGCTTGGGCAATGAGCACTCGAAGGACCTGAAGGGACTGATGCGGCGCTACCCCGAGGACGACGAACCCATCCGTGAGGCCATCATCAGCGCCATGGATCTGAAACCGAAAGAGCATCACTTCACTACTGACGGTGACGTGCAGATCCTGCGGTTCATGAATATGACGGGTGGGTGACTGTGCGCCAGAGAGGTGGCGCACAAGGATCGCGACCAGGGGTCGCTCCTACACGGCTGCTGTCGATTCCTCGGTCGGAATATTCAGAAGCCGGATGAGATGGGGAGCGTCCTTTCCGGGAACAATGTCCGACAGGGTGTAACGGTCCAGAGTCGCAAGAAATGCGTCCAGCGCTTCACCCAGAACCCCTTTGAGAGAACACACCGGTGAGATCACGCAGGTATTGTCCGGCCCGAAACACTCCACGAGATTCAGGTCCGGCTCCATCTCCCGCACCAGCACACCAATATTGATCTCCGACGGGCTGAGACGGAGCCGGATGCCGCCTTTCTTGCCCCGGACGCTGTCCAGATAACCCTTGCGGGTCAGCTGATGGACCACCTTCATCAGGTGGTTCTTGGAGATCTGATACCGGTCGGCGATTTCCTGGATCGTCGCCAACCGGTCACCCTGAAGCGACAGGTAGATCAGAACCCGGAGGGAATAGTCTGTGTAGCCGGTTATTCGCATTGACCGCTCTCATTTGTCAGAGACAACGCGCGCGGCACCCCGAGTGTCCCTGCCGGGTCAAGCAGCGTGGTTTACTCGCTCTGCGCGGTCATGTAATCCACCGCGTTCTGTACTTCCTCATCGGAACAGCCACTGCAGCCGCCCTTGGCAGGCATGGCGTTGAAACCATTGATCGCATGGTCATAGAGGGTCTCATCCCCCTTGCTGATACGGTCCGCCCAGGCGCCGGAATCGCCAAGCTTGGGCGCGCCAGCAGCGCCGGAGTCATGACATGCGGAACAGGCGTCGGCATAGACCTCTTCGCCACCGCGCGGTCCAGTGGACTGCTGCTGGCGCTGCTGGCCTTCCTCACCTGCAATGTTCACATTGCCGGTGGGCTCGATGCGTTCCCTGATCTGGTCCTCAACGGCGGCCAGTGTGAGCGCGGAACCGCCCAGCGCCACAATGAGGCCGAGACTTGCGAAAATTCGGGTCAGCTTGTTCATTACCACACCTCAGTCGTCAGAAGCGGACGTATTGTACCCGCTCCCGGCCGATGATACGAGCCTGCTTTATTCGCCGCCTTCCTCGGCAGTGCCACTGGACTGCAGCTGGCAGTAGTTCTCGAGACCCATGCGATCGATCATGTCGAGCTGTGTCTCAAGGAAGTCCACATGCCCTTCCTCGTCCGCCAGAAGGCTCGCGAGCAGATCACGTGTACCATAATCCTGAACGGATTCGGCGTGCTGGATGCCGGCCCGATAGATGGCGATGCCGTCGTGCTCGGCCTTGAGGTCGCACTCAAGGATTTCCTTCACGTTCTCGCCGATCAGAAGCTTGTTCAGGTCCTGGAGATTCGGCAGGCCGCCCAGAAACAGGATGCGCTCGATCAGCTGATCGGCGTGCTTCATCTCGTCGATGGACTCGTCGTATTCGATCTTGCCCAGCTTATCGATGCCCCAGTCCTTGAGCATGCGCGCGTGGAGAAAATACTGGTTGATAGCGGTCAGCTCGGCCGCCAGCGCCTGGTTCAGATACTGGATGACCTGTTTGTCGCCCTTCATGGGAATCGCCTCCTGATCCGGTCAGTCTGTTTTCAATTACGCAAAACTAGCACACACGGATCAGTAACGGCCAGCCAGTCGCGGGGAGTAGGGGCTACTCACGCGGGGCGCGCGAGCGCATTGATCAGATCCAGATCCACGCTCTGGCGGTGCTCATTCAGAATCTCTCGGGCCATGGTTCCACAACGACCACACTGGGTGGCAACACCGAGCTCATTCCGGAGCTGACGCATGCTGGAGCAGCCATCCTCGACCGCGCGGCGGATTTCGTGATCAGTGATTTGATTACAGAGACACACGTACATGACAACTCCTGCGTGGCAGCTAACGAGCACCTTAATGCTAATTATTCTTATTTCCTCAAAAGAATGCAAGTGTTTCGCGCAAAAAATGTTCTCATTGGACAATGGCACATTTGGCAGCGCCCCTCAACTGCTGAAATGTCACCAGGGGATGGACGTGCGGGCCAACGGCCCTTATCATACGCCCCCTGTTTCGATGGCATTGCTCAAAAGGCAACAGCCGTCGAACGACACCGGTACCATCCATTCCGGTGTCAATCTCCGCCCGTAGCTCAGCTGGATAGAGCGCTGCCCTCCGGAGGCAGAGGTCATAGGTTCGAATCCTATCGGGCGGGCCATACAGACGAGGGGCCTGCGAGCAATCGCAGGCCCCTTTTTTATGCATCGTCGGCGCTGGACGACGACCGCCCCCCTATTGAGAATCCTGAAAGCACCCAATGCTGCGGGGGTGATCCTGGTCAGTACGTGGATGCCACACAGATGTGGTACTCCCTAAGCACCAGCCTGATCCGGAAGCCGACAGGCAAACCCTACCCCTTAAGGTCTACCTTCCTGATCCTGAAGGGAAATAATTGCCGTAACTTGATAAGCATCATTTCCCATATTTCTTTAAGAGGGGATACTCGGCTGAGAATTCATCATCAGTCGGCCGTTGGAGGCCCCACCCCATGACAGCGCGATCACCGATTACCACCGCCGTCCGCTCCCATCCTGGCAAAGCCCCCCTCGTGGTTGCTGTTGCCGCATTTTCCGGGGGAATCTGTGCAGACCCCATCACAGATGCCATCGCCAATGGCACATCATCACTGGACACGCGTTATCGCTATGAAAACGTGGGCGAGGATGGCTTCGCAGATGATGCGCGGGCATCCACGCTGCGTGTCAGGCTGGGCTATGAAACCGCTGAGGTCGCCAACCTCAAAGGTTATATGGACGTGGAACATGTCACATCGGTCGGCCCTGAAAATTACAACAGCACAATCAATGGTCGTGATAGCCGCCCGGTGGTTGCCGACCCAACCGAGACGGAGCTGAACCAGGCTTATCTAGCGTACAGCGGACTGGCGAACACCAGGCTGACCGTTGGTCGCCAGCGCCTGAAGCTGGATAACGACCGTTTCATTGGCAATGTGGGCTGGCGCCAGAACGAACAGACCTTTGACGGCTCAACACTGGTCAATACGTCACTGCCGGATACCACCATCACGGCAGGGTATCTGTATAACGCCAACCGCATTTTTTCGGATGCCAGCCCCAAGGGCGACCTCGCCATGGATACCGGCATTTTGAATGCGCGGTACGAAGGCCTGGATTACGGATCAGTGTCGGCCTACAGCTACCTGATCGCGCTTGATGACAACCCCGATGACTCCACACAGACGTTCGGGCTGCGGTACACCGGAGATGCACCCCTCAGTGACACCGTGAATGCCCTGTACACACTGGAATACGCTCACCAGAGCGACTATGACGATAACACCCGCAGCCTGGACCAGAGCTATTACAGCCTCGAAGCCGGGGTCGATGTGTCGGGCGTGCGATTCAAAATCGGTCAGGAAATGCTGGGCAGTGATGACGGTAACTCAGCCTTTGCAACGCCTCTGGCCACACTGCACGCGTTCAATGGCTTCACCGACCGTTTCCTCGCAACCCCGGATTCCGGGCTGGTGGACAGCTACACCAGTCTCTCCGGCACTCTGGGTGGCGTCCATCTGATGGCGATCTACCATCAGTTTGACAGCGATGAGAGCAGCGACGATTACGGTTCTGAAGCCGCATTGCAGGCGACGTACAGCATCAACGGGACCTATTCGGTAGGCGCCAAGTATGCCGCCTACGATGCTGACGGCTTCAGTCAGGACACTGACAAAGCCTTCAACCGCGATGCGGACAAGGGCTGGGTCTGGATACAGGCCTCTTTCTGAATTCAGCCTGAAACCCCAGAAGCCGGGCCTCTTTGTCAGCAGGGGCCCGGCTGGTTACGATTATTCGGACGCGGTCATCCATAATGCCTCCGCCAACGAATAACTCCCCATGATTCAGAATACAGACATCGCCATTGTTGGGGCTGGCGTTGCCGGCCTGGCAGCAGCGCTGCGCGCACGCGAAGCGGGTTTCACGCCCATCATCTACGAGAAAAGCCGTGGCCCGGGAGGGCGGCTTGCCAGCAAGCGCACCCGGGATGACGCCAGCGTCGACATCGGAGCGCAGTTCTTTACCATCCGCAATCCGAAGTTCAACGCGTTTCTTAGGGAATACGCCGGAGCGGACGCCCTTCAGCTCTGGGACGCCACTCTCTGGCATGAAAGTTCGGAAAACGGGGTGGACAGCTTCCACCAGGCGATGCGGTATGTTGGTACGCCCCGCATGACCGCCATCACCCGTGCGCTATCCAGACATCTTTCCATCAGCACGGGAGCCCGCATCACGGCAGTCTCGGCGGGTCCTGAGGGCTGGACCCTGACGACCGACCAGGGTTCGCATGGGCCATTCCCACGCGTGATCATTACGACTCCGCCCGAACAGGCCCGGGACCTGCTCCCTGAATCCCTGGTCGCTGCCATGACGCTGGAACAATTCCGGATGCTGCCCTGCTGGACTCTGGCACTGCGCTTCGAAGAAGCGCTGACACCTGGCTTTGATGGCATCCAGTTGGCTCATGAAAGTCTGGGCTGGGTCGCCCGGAACACCAGCAAACCCGCTCGCGGCAATGCGGAATGGTGGGTTATCCATGCCAACAGCACCTGGTCCGAGACCCACCGTGACACCGAGCCGGCGATAGTCGCCGAAAAACTGACCACAGCCTTCCGCCAGCGCTTCGGGGTTGGCCAGCCCACCAGCGATCACCTGGTGCACCGCTGGCTCTACGCACGCCCTGCCCCCGGGCCCAGGCCACTGTATCTCAGCTCAGCAGACAATGGTCTGGGCCTGTGCGGCGACTGGCTGGCGGGTGGCCGTGTGGAGGGTGCCTTCGAGAGTGCGGACGCACTGATCACGGCCTGGACGGATCAGCCGTAGACGCAGTCCCGCCCGGCCTGCTTGGCCCGGTAGAGCGCCCGGTCCGCACGTGCCATGAGATCATCAACGCCATCGTCGGCTGGAATCAGGGAGGAAACACCGAAGCTGGCACTGGCGCTGACCGTGGCATCACGGCAGGCAACGGATGAACTGGAAAGACACTGGCGCAGCCGGTTGGCCAGGATTCGGGCCTCGTCCTGGTCCGTATCCGGAAGCAGCAACACGAATTCCTCGCCACCGACGCGTGCCGCAACATCGCCCTCTCGCACACAGTTGCCGATCAGCTGCCCGATGTGGCGCAGTAGCCGATCACCGGCCTCATGGCCGTGCTCGTCATTGATGCGTTTGAACCAGTCCAGATCAAACTGCACCAGCGAAAGGGAGCGGTCGCTGCGACGGGCTCTTGCAAGCAGCTTCTCCGCGGCCTCGAAGAACGCTCGGCGGTTGTTGAGCCCCGTCAGTTCATCCTCGCGGGCCAAGGCATCCGCGCGTTCGCGTTCGGCCCTGAGCGCCTCTTCCATCTCCCGGCGCTCGGTGATGTCCGTGGCGATCTCCAGCCGCACAAGGCGCCCATCCGGCCATTGGATGGCCTGATCGCGGCACTGGTACCAGCGGCCGTTGGCCTGGTTCCGGAACTCCCACACCAGTGGTTCAGCAGCCTCCCGCTCGGCATTCACAAGCTGGGAGTTGGTGCAGAAGGGGCAGGGGCTGTCCCGATCCTGAAGCACCGCCCAGCACTTGCGACCAGCCGGTTCACCCCAGATGCGCCGGCCGTAGTCGTTCATGAACAGCAGCTCGTGCGTTTCCATGTCCGCCACGTAGACGAGCGCATCCATATTATCGAGGATGGTCAGCAGTGCCCGGGGATCTATCTGACTTAAGTCGGTAGCAGGCGCCTCCCTGAAAAACACCGCATCTCCTTCCTGCATCAAAGAGCTCCCATACCACAGAAGGGGTAATTATCGGCGGGGTTCCGGCCGTATGCCAACCAGTCAGGCATAAACTTTGAAAAATCCCGGTAAAAGTCCATTAACCCGACAGGCACACCCGGTGGATCAGCGGCTTTGTTCCAGCACTGCATTGTGGCACTGTTGGGTCATCCGCGGTCACAGTGACAGCGTACCCAACGGCGGTATTCCAAAAGACGTACAGAAACAGGGAGAACAGCAATGGCACAGGTCACACTTGGCGGCAATCCGGTTGAGGTCAGCGGTAACCTGCCCCAGCCCGGCGATACTGCCCCGGACTTCACCCTGACCAACCCGGACATGGAGGAGAAAACCCTTGGTGACTGGCAGGGTCAGCGCCGCATACTGAACATCATTCCCAGCGTGGATACCGGCGTCTGCGCCGCCTCAACCCGCACCTTCAATGAAAAGGCCAGCAGCCTGGACAACACCGCGGTGCTGGTGATTTCGGCGGACCTGCCGTTCGCGGCGGCGCGTTTCTGCGGCGCGGAGGGGCTGAACAACGTGATTACGCTGTCGTGTTTCCGCAACGACGGCTTCCGGCAGGACTACGGCGTCAATCTCACCTCCGGCCCCTTCCGTGGCCTGTGCGCCCGTGCCGTGGTGGTTCTGGACGGGAACGGCAAGGTACTGCACAGCCAGCTGGTATCAGAGATCGGTGAGGAGCCGGACTACGAGGCAGCCCTGAAGGCGCTGGGGTAAAGCCTCATGCCGGCTCGGCAGTACGCTCGAGCCGGTAGGCCGTTTCCACCAGCGAGGTAAGGCCCGCCTCCTGCAGGTGGCTGTAATAGCCGATCACTTCCTGGCGCTCAAGCTGTTCGACCCGGAACCAGTTCTGGGCGTCCAGCTCCGGGCGCCGCACCGGGAAGGGCGGGCCATCCATTTCGTGGTCCGGGTATTCAAAGGTGATCAGCATTCCCACGCCGCCTTCAACAACAAGCGAAGCCAGCTTCCTGAGGTAGTCCGGGCGCATGGCTTCCGGCATGGCGATCAGGGCAGCCCGGTCGTAGAACGCCTCAAAGCGCGCCTCCGGCTGGAATCCGAAAAAATCCCCCACCAGCAGATGGATGTTACCGGAATGATGGTCCGCAAGCCCGTCAACGCGCGCGTCAACCGCCGGCTGACACTGCCATTCCTCGAAGAACTCATCCACGGCACGCTGGTCCAGCTCAATGCCAGTCACCTGGTGGCCTTCGCTGGCGAGCCAGCGCATGTCCAGTGTCTTGCCGGACAGCGGCACCAGTACATCGAGACCCTCACGCCCGAGTGAATGCCAGTGGTTCTGGAGCATGGGGTGCATGTCACTACGGTGGAAACCGATCTTCCGCTCGGTCCAGATGTCATGCCAGAACTGCGGCTCCATTGGAGGCTCCTGCGACTTTATTTAGAATAAACTAATGCAAAGACAGGGCATCAAGCAAGTCTTCCGGTACCTGTGACACGGTCAGCATGGCCCGATGCCGGGGATGCACAAACCCCTCGGAAACGGTGCCATCCAGGAACCGGATCAGGTCATCGTAGTACCCGCGGGTGTTGAGAAGGCCAATGGGTTTGGCATGGAAGCGCAGCTGCCCCCAGGTCAGGATCTCGAACAGTTCCTCAAGGGTGCCGAGGCCACCCGGCATGGCGATGAAGGCATCGGCGCGCTCGGCCATGAGGCGCTTGCGCTCGTGCATGTCCGCGGTGATCAGAAGTTCCGTGAGCCCTGCATGGGCCACCTCCTTTTGCTGAAGGGACTCCGGGATCACCCCGGTCACGGCGCCGCCAGCCGCCAGCATCTCATCCGCGATCACCCCCATCATGCCGATCGAGGCGCCCCCATAGACCAGGCCGAACCCCCGCGCCGCCATGGCCTTTCCAAGCCGGCGCGCGGCGTCCGTGTAGTCATCTCCATGCCCGGAGCGGGAGCCACAGTAGACACAGATGGACGTCATCACCCTCTCCCTGATCACGTGAGGCCGGGCTCAGTCCACCCGGAACTGGCGCACCATGGACTCGATGGAATCCGCCGCACTGCCCAGGGACTGGGACTGCTCCTGGATGCTGTTGAGCTCCTCCCGGACCTGCCCCGCCAGTGTGGTCAGATGGTTCAGGCTGGCCGAGATCTCGTTGGAGGCCTGGGACTGCTCCTCCGCCGAGGTAGCCACATGCTGGGTCATGTCGGTAATGGTGCTGACCGACCCGGCGATGGCCTCCAGCGCCTCCCGGGCTGAATCCACACTCGTCTGCATGCTCTGGGTCTGTTCGCTGCTGCGCTGCATGGTCTCCACAGCATGGCGGGTCCCTTCCTGCAGCTGGTTGATCATCTCGCGGATCTCATCCGTGGACTGCTGGGTGCGACTGGCCAGGTTACGCACTTCGTCCGCCACCACCGCGAAGCCGCGCCCGTGCTCGCCGGCGCGGGCCGCCTCAATGGCCGCGTTCAGTGCCAGAAGGTTGGTCTGATCCGCCACGCCATGGATCACATCCAGCACCTGGCCGATGTTCTGGGCATGCTCATCCAGCTTGCCAATGGCGTCGCTCGACTGCTGGACCTCCTGCACCAGATTCGCCATCCGGTCCCGGGCCTCCTGGGCCGTATGCTCACCCTCGCTGGCGCGGTCATTGGCGGTGCTGGCCGCGTCCGCCGCCTCACTGATGCGCTTGGCCACATCATCCACGGTCTGGGTCATCTCCTCGATGGCGGAAGCGACCGTGTCCAGCTCGGATTTCTGCTGGTCAAAGGACTGCCCCGCCTCGGTCACCGAGTTGCGCACACTGCCGGCCACTTCCTTGTTGGTCCCGACCACCTCCCGGAGTTCACGCACCATGTCCTGGATCCGGGAGACAAAACTGTTGAACCCATTGGCAACGCGGGCAACCTCATCGCCACCGCTGTCATCCAGGCGCCGGGTGAGATCCCCCTCGCCCGTGGCGATGCTCTCCATGGCGGCAGCGGCCGCGCCCATGGGCTGGGTCACACTGCGCACAATCAGGAAACTCACACCAATCAGCACCAGAATCCCGATCACCGCCAGCGTTATCACCCCACTCATGGCGGCAGCGTACTGGGCCTCCTGCTCGTCCAGGTAGATGCCGGTGCCGATCACCCAGTCCCAGGGTTCAAACCGCTGAACATAGGAAATCTTACGCACCGGGTCGTCAAAGCCCGGCTTGGGCCAGTGATAGGGCACAAAACCCGAACCACCTTCATTGCGGATGGTTTTGTTCATTTCCGCAAACAGACGTACCCCGTTCGGATCCTCGTAGTCCTTCAGCGACTCGCCTTCCAGATCCTCACTGAAGGGGTGCATGACCATGACCGTATCCATGTTGTGGATCCAGAAATAGTCATCGTCGCCATAGCGCAGGTTGCGCACGGCTTCGGCGGCGCGGCGCTTGGCCTGCGACTCACTGAGTTCACCGTCCTGCTGGCGTTCGTAATAGTACTCCACCACCTTCATGGTGCTCTGCACCAGATTCTTGGTGCGCTCCTTGCTGCTGTTGTAGAGGCCTTCCTCGAAATCGTTGGCAACCATCAGCACAATCCCGAGCAGGAGCAGGAAGGCAACGCCCACCAGCCCCATCAGACGCTGACGGATGGTAAAACGGCGCATCAGAGCAAGCATGGTGTCATCTCCGAATTTTCGTAGTTGCGATTTGGCATGCAATATAGTTGCGGCTGCGACATCCGTCACGGACAGAATTGAAACACTTGTTCAACGAGCTGCTGTTAGCATGCCCATTTATGTAATCGGAAGGCTCCATGAAAGAACTGGCATCACTGCTCACACGACTCGACGGCAAAAGCTATAAGGCCTATAAGGATCTGCTCGGCGAACACCGTTTCGAGGGCTGGACCCTGATCGTGGACCACGTGCAGGCCGACCCGTTCGCCGCCCCTTCACGCGTACGGGCCAGGGTGGACGCGGCCACAGCGCAGCTCCCACAGACGGTGTTCACCAGCCAGGCGCGACGGTGCGCGGCACGGGATTACATCGCCCGTGCCTTCCGCCAGGCCACGCGCAATGAGAAAGAGCTGGGCATCGACGCCGGTAACCAGACGGTACTGGACCGGACGGCGACCCTGATCGATGACAACGGCGACGTGGAACTGCGCCTGAACCTGAGCCTGCCGGCGCGCGGGCGCAGCATCATGGGCCACCAGGCCCGCAAACTGATCTGCGAGAAGCTGCCCGAGGCGGTGCTGGCCGCGGCCACCGCCCGGCGTCTGGATCTGGAAGCACTGGAGCGGCACATGGCCGTGGTGGAGGACCAGCAGGCCCTGCGCCGCCAGCTTCCGGAGCACGGGATCGTGGCCTTCGTGGCCAATGGCTCGATCCTACCCCGGCGCTCAGGGGTCGATGACCGGCCGCTGACGGATGCCATCCCCTTCGAGACGCCCGGGTCACTGGCCGTCACGCTGGAAACGCCCAACCATGGCCCGGTCGCCGGCATGGGCATTCCCGAGGGGATCACCCTGATCGTCGGCGGCGGCTTCCACGGCAAGTCCACCCTGCTGTCCGCGCTGGGGCTCGGCGCCTACGACCATGTACCCGGGGACGGGCGCGAGCAGGTGGTCACCGATGGCGGCGCTGCCAAGATCCGGGCGGAGGACGGGCGCGCCGTGCACGGCCTGGATCTCTCCCCCTACATCAACCGTCTGCCCTACGGTAAGACCACGGAACGCTTCTCCACTGAACTGGCCTCCGGCTCCACCAGCCAGGCGGCAGCCCTGCAGGAATCCCTGGAGGCCGGTGCCCATACCCTGCTGGTGGACGAGGACACTTCCGCCACCAACTTCATGATCCGCGACCGCCGCATGCAGGCCCTGGTCGCCCGCGAGAGCGAACCCATCACCCCCTTCGTGGACCGCATCCGCCAGCTGCGCGATGAACTCTCGGTTTCCACCATCCTCGTGATGGGTGGCTCCGGGGACTACTTCGACTGCGCGGACACCGTGATCCAGCTCCAGGACTACCATGCCCATGACGTGACCGCTGATGCCCGGGCTGTGGCCGAACGCTTTACCACCGGGCGCGAGACCGAGGCCCTGGACCCGCTGGACCGGCCAGCACCGCGCCCTCTGATTGGCAAACAACTGAACCCGGAAACCAAGCCGGGCAAGACCAAGATCCAGGCCCGGGGACCGGACACCCTGATCTTCGGCCGTGACGACGTGGACCTGCGTTCCGTGGAGCAGGTGGCCGACCCCTCCCAGGTCCGGGCCATTGGCCAGCTCCTGGCGCGGGTGGCGGAATCCGGCGCTCGGCTGGACCAGCCGCCGGAGGAGCTGGCCCGGCGACTGGAGGCAGGGCTGACGGCGCTCAGCCGCCGCCCCGACGGCGACCTGGCACTACCCAGGCTGCATGAGGTGATGGCCGTTCTGAACCGCCTGCGCAGCTCGGCTTTCGGGGACTCCTGACCCGCCGCCCCTGTAACGGCGGACTCCGGCGCATTATCATGGCGCTCCCGCTGTTCACCGGAGTCCGTCTTGAAGCTGCCGCTGCCACGCTTTATACAGACCAACCCGTCGCTGGCACTGTTCGCGCTGCTGGCCACGGCCCTGTCCGGGTTCGGGCAGACCTTCTTCATTTCCATCTTCGGCAGCAGCCTGCGTGACACCTTTGAACTGAGCAACGCCACCTACGGCACCTACTACAGCCTGGCGACCCTGTGCTCGGCCATCGTGCTGGTGCGGCTCGGAACCATCGTGGACCGCTGGTCCCTGGCCAACACCATCACCCTGGCACTGGGCCTGCTGGGCGCCAGCGCCCTGATGCTGGGGACCGCCGCCCACTGGCTGCTGCTGATTCCCGGCTTCTTCCTGGGGCGGCTCGGCGGCCAGGGCATGATGACCCACATCGGCTTCACCGCCGCCAGCCGCTACTTCGATCGCGACCGGGGCAAGATCATGGCCCTGACCGTCTCCGGCCTGCCGCTGTCCGAGGCCCTGCTGCCGGCGACCGGGGGCCTGATCCTCGCCGCCTGGGGGTGGCGTTCGCCCTGGCTGCTGGCGGCTGCCTTCCTGTTCCTGCTGGCGCTGCCGCTGATGCGCTGGCTCGCCCGGGATGCCCGCCACCCGAGCGAGTTCCGTTCCCACGCCCACGACGACGATGACGGTGCCAGCGCCAGTGGCTTCACCCGGCGCCAGGCGCTGCGGGATCCCGGCCTCTACATGGCCCTTCCCGGCGTACTGGCCGTGCCCTTCACGGTGACCGCCATCCTCTTCCACCAGACCGCGATCGCGGAGATCCGGGGCTGGTCGCTGGAACACATCGCGCTGGCGTTCTCCGGCTACGCCCTCGGCCACTTCCTGATGCTGTTCGTGGCGGGGCCGCTGGTGGACCGCATCGGGGCGCGGCGGTCACTGGCGATGGGGCTCTACCCCATGGTCGCGGGGCTGGTGGTGATGGCCATGACCCATGCAGTCTGGACGCCCTTCCTGTACCTGGCGCTTACGGGCATGAGCCAGGGCTTCGCGGGCACGGCCGGCAACGCCCTCTGGCCGGAACGCTACGGCGTGGCCCACATCGGCAGCATCCGTTCCCTGGCCCAAGCGGCCATGGTGCTGTCCACCTCCGCCTCCCCGGCCCTCGCCGGACTGGCCCTGGATGCCGGCATGACACCGGCCGGACTGGGTCTAACCCTTGCCGGCGCGACCGTGGCCGCCTCCATGCTGCTCCTGCTGGTGCCGGACACACCACGCAGCAGCGCTTCCTGATCGTTGACGTCGCCCGATACGGTGCTCCTGGCTAGCGGCGGCGAATGACCCCAGCGGTGTAGCAGAACACGCCAGCGAACAGGGCGCCGTAGGCCAGCAGGGAGAGCAGCACCGACGGCGCCAGGCCGCCGGAGACCATGGCCAGCAGCGGCGCCAGAGCCGACAGCATCAGGAGGATTCCGATGGCCCGCAAGGTCTAGTCCCGCTCCGGGTCCTGAAGCCAGCAGGCGGAATAGTGCCCGGCCTCGGGCTCGAACACCGGCGCATCCTGCTGGTCGCAGAGACCGGCCATGGCCCGGGGGCAGCGCGGGTGGAAACGACACCCTTCGGGCGGGTGCAACAGGCTGGGCGGTTCGCCATCCGGCACGTCGCGTTCATCCAGCGCGTTGTCCGCGTCCACATCCGCAATCGCCGCCAGCAGAGCGCGGGTATAGGGATGCTGGGGATTGTCGAGGAGCCGTTCCACCGGCGCCTGCTCCACCACCCGGCCCGCGTACATCACGAAGATGCGGTCGGCGTAATGGCGCACGGTTGAGAGGTCGTGGGTGATGAAGGCCAGGGTCAGCCCCCGCTCCTGCTGGATGCGCCGCAGCAGGTTGAGGATCTCCACCCGCACCGAGGCGTCCAGCATGGAAACCGGCTCGTCCGCGATCAGCATGGCCGGCTCCAGCAGCAGCGCCCGGGCGATCACCACTCGCTGCTGCTGGCCGCCGCTGAGCATGTGCGGGAACTTGGGCAGGATCTCGTCCACCTGCGTCAGGCGCACTTCCTCCAGCGCCCGGCGGATACGGCGCTCGCGCTCGTCACGGTCCTTAACGCCGTGGATGATCAGCGGCTCGGAAAGCAGACGGCGCACGTCCATGAAGGGCGGCAGCGCGCCGAAGGGATCCTGCTGCACATAGCCGACCCGCGCCAGGTACTGGCGGCGATCCTCGCCTTTCAGCTCGCTGAGGTGCTGCCCCTCGAAGATCACGTCGCCATGGCTGGGGTTGTGCAGGCCGAGCAGGGTCCGGGCCAGTGAGCTCTTGCCGCAGCCGCTCTCGCCCACGAAAGCCACGGATTCGCCCTTCGCCAGCTCAAAGTCCACGCCGTCCACGGCGCGCACCGAGCCCACGCGCAGGAAGCCCCACTGGCGCAGCTCAAACCAGGTGTGCAGGTTGGTCGCCTGGAGCAATGGTTCCTCAGCCGTCATGGTCGGTGCCCTCCTCATGCAGCCAGCAGCGAACACGGCGGTCGCCGTCCAGTTCGAACGCGGGCGGATCCTCGCTGCAGCGCCCGAAACGCCGCGGGCAGCGGTCCGCGAAGCGACAGCCCGCCGGCGGGTCGATCAGGTCCGGCGGCTCACCCGGTATGTAGCCCGGCGGCTCGCTCTGGTGCAGGCGCGGCACGCTGTCCATCAGCAGCTTCGAATAGGGGTGGGCCGGATGATGGAAGAAATCACGGGCATCGCTCTGTTCCACGATCTGCCCGGCATACATCAGCGCCACCCGGTCCGCCAGCTCGCTGGAGGTAGCCACGTCATGGGTGATCAGGATGAAGCTGGTGCCCTGCTCGCGCTTGATGCGCTTGAGCACGTTCATGATGCTCGCCTGGGTCAGGACGTCCAGGGCCGAGGTGGGTTCGTCCAGGATGACCAGCTCGGGCTCGGTGACCAGCGCCATGGCCAGCACCACGCGCTGGCGCATGCCGCCGGAGAGTTCGAACGGGAAGCGGCTCACGAAATCCCGGGATACGCCGACCGTGGCGAAGGTCTCCACCACCCGCTCCATGGCGGCCTCTTTCGACCAGCCCCGGTGCACCCGCAGCGGCTCCGCCACCTGCTCGCCCACCCGGACCACCGGGTTGAGGGCGTTCATGGCCGCCTGCATGACCATCGAGATGCGGTTCCACTGCACACCGGAACGGAAGCGCTCGTCGTCCATGCCCATGAGTTCGTCACCACCGAGCATCACCTGGCCGCTGTAGCGGGCCACGTTGCGGGGCAGCAGCCGCATCAGTGCCTTGGCCAGGGAGCTCTTGCCGGAGCCGGACTCGCCCAGCACCACCAGCGCCTCGTTGCGCCCCACGTCCAGGTCAACGCCGTCCACCGCCCGGGCCGTCCCCCGGCGGGTGCGGTAATGGAGCTGCAGGTTGCGGACCTGCAGCAGCGGCTCGCGAGCGTCCGTCATTGCGTTCTCAGCCTCGGATTGAAGATACGGTCCAGGGCGAAACCGAACATGGCGAAGCCCAGCCCCGTCAGCATCAGCAGCACGGCGGGCGCTATCACCCAGTAGTAGAAGCCATTGTAGAGCGCGCTCTGCTCCTGGGCGTCATTGAGTACCTTGCCCCAGGTGGGCAGCTCCGGGTCGCCCAGACCCAGAACCGCCAGCGACGCCTCCAGGAACACGAAGGTCGGGATCAGGGTCACGAAGGTCGGGATCAGCACCGGCAGTATGCGCGGGATCATGTAGCGCAGGATGATGCGCGCGTTGCCCGCGCCATAGGCCCGCGCCGCCTCGATGTAGGGCGCCTCGCGGATGGGCAGCAGCATGGCCCGGTAGGTCTTGATGCCGGCGCTGAAGATGCCCAGGGCAATCACCACGCCCAGCATCAGCCAGATGCTGGTGGAATAGAGCGTACCCACCATCACCAGTATCGGGAGCATGGGCAGGATCATGTTCACCTCGGTCAGGCGCTGGATAAGCGCATCCACCCAGCCCCGGTACCAGACGCCGGTGGCGGCGATCACCAGGGTCGTCAGCGTGGTGCCAACCGCCGCCAGAAGGCCGAAGGCCAGCGCCACGGGGGTACCCCACATCAGTGCCAGCATCAGGTTGCGGCGCTGGTAGTCGGTGCCGGCCAGCCCGTGGACCTGGCCATAGACCGCCAGATCCGCCTCCAGTTCGGCACCCGGATCAAACAGCATGGCGTCCACCGTGAGCCGGTATTCGCCCTGTTCAGCCTTCGGATCCGCCGGACCACTGTCGCCGGCGAACAGCCCCACGTGCGGCACCATGCCCAGCCGCCCCTCCAGCGCCCGGTTCTGGGAGATGGAGATGCGGTCCTCTTCCGAGACCCGACGCCCGCCCAGAGGGATGGTCTCCCCGGAGGGCGTGTGCCAGGTCAGGCGCACAAAGGCCTCCTGCTGGGTGCCCTTCTGGTTCAGGAAGAGGTTGAGTTCGCTGGGGAAGCCCTCGTTGTCGTACTCAAAGGTCAGCGGAATCCGCACCTGCTTGCCACCCTCGAAGGGGGCTTCCCGTATGTCCGCGTTGTCGCTTTCCACGACCCGGGTCTGCGGCAGGTTGCCGCCCAGCAGCCGATCCGCCCAGACCGGCCCGGCGTTGACCGGGTTCATCTGCCAGTGGTCCCCGCCCCGCCAGCGATCCAGTGCCTCGGAGTATGGAATGGTGATGACGGTGTAGAGCGAAAGCGCCACCAGGAAGAGGATGATCCCCAGACCGCCAACCGCGGAGGGATACCCCTTGAGCTCACGCAGCCCCTGCATCCAGCGGCTCATTGCTCACCTCCCTCAATCCGGACACGGGGGTCAAGAATGGCGTAGAGGAAATCCAGCATGAACACGGTAACCGCCAGCAGGTAGGCGAAGATCACCACCCCACCGATGATCACCGGCGTGTCCCGGTGCCCGATGGCCTGGAACAGCAGTGTGCCCAGTCCGGGCCAGTTGAACACCTGCTCCAGGATGATGGCGCCACTCCAGAGGCCGATCAGCATCAGCAGGAAGTTGGTGATGATGGGCGCCAGGGTCGGCCGCAGGATGTAGCGGCTCTGGATCAGGTTCGAGGGCAGGCCCTTGGCCCGCGCCATCTCCACGTAATCCTCGCTGGAGTGGATCAGGAAGAAGGTCCGCCACGAGTAGATGGAGATGAAGATGGACGACAGGAACATGGCGATGACCGGCAGCACCAGGTGCTCCAGCACGCTCCCGGCGTAGACCCAGGGATCCGCGGGCGGCGGTATGGCAACCATGCCGCCGGCGGGCAGCACCGGCACCACGAAGGCGAACAGCAGGATCAGGAAGATGCCGTAGAACCAGGCCGGCGCGGCCGAGCTGGGGGCCAGGCCGATGACGGCGCGGTCCAGCCGACTGCCGTAGCGTCGCGACAGGTAGAGCGCCGCATAGACGGAAACGAAGAACACCAGCAGGTTGGCCGTACCGAACAGCAGCAACGTGGCCGGCAGCCGCTCCACGATGATGTCGTAGACCGCGCGCGAGCCGGAATCACTGTGCATCTCCTCCGCGCGCCCCAGATCCAGCTGGATCGCCTGGGCCAGGTAGTCGAAGCTGCGCCAGATGAAGGGTTCGTCCAGGTTGCGCTGCTCGATCTGCAGCTGCACCTGTTCCTGGATCAGTTCGTTACGCTCCTCGGAATCCATCTCCATGAAGGCCGGATCCGCGCGAACCGATTCAGACACCGTTGCTCGGATCTGAATCTTGCGGAGCTCATCCACCTTGCCGCCCATGTTGGCGATGATGATGGTCAGGTAGACGCCGATCAGAACGGTCACGAACAGTGCCAGCACCCGGCGCAGGGTGAACCAGCCAAGACGTCGGAAATCCCGCAGGCGACTATTCATCATCCACCTCCATCAGCCGGGTGCCCACCGGAACCGTGGCAAAGGCGTGGGAGGCGAAGGCCGGCAAAGCCACCCGGGAGGACGTCACTGCCACCTCCAGGCTGTTGGCACCGTCGCCCAGGGCCGACAGGGTGTCGGCATCCAGTGATACCTGCCAGCGCCCCGCGCCAGCGGGTTCCGCCTGGCCGCGGGTCTGGAGATTGCCGTCGGCGTCGAAAAGCAGGTATTCAAGGTTCCTGATGGCCTTCTTCGGGTAGGGATCCCCGCCAAAGGTCACATCCACGTTGAAGGTGGCAGACTTCCCCTGGGTCACCATCATGGGCCCGTCCAGGGTCACCTCCGGAATCTCGGGTTCGCTGAAATCCAGCCACTTGTCCGCCGGGTCCGCAAAATCTTCGTAGCGGCGCAGCACCACTGTCTTTTCAACAGGGTGCACGGAATGCAGGTAGAAGGGCCCATTGCCCACCCAGAAATGGCCACGCTCGCGGTACCAGTCCTGGATGGCGCTGTAGCGCCGTTGCGCCGGGTTCCCGCCTTCCGTCATGCCCTTGAGGACCGAGGCGTAGGGCAGGTAGCCCTGCTCAAGTGCCCGGCCCAGGTGCCGCTCCAGAGTCGCCAGGCTGGGCCCGGACACCAGGCTGAGCCAGGGCACCCGATTGGCGTCCGCCTTGTGCGAGGAAAAGGCCAGATCCCCGGCCTTTTCCGCCCGCATGCCCAGCGCCAGCATGTGCCAAGGCAACGGCGACAGCGACTGCTGGGCCACGATGGTCTCGGCGTCCGGGAAGACCTGGTCGCTGTAGACCTCGATCACCAGCGGTTCGCGCTGGAGAATGCGCCAGCCCTTGAAGTACCGCTGGAACACCTTGAAACGCGGTACGTGCGCAGGGTCGAAGAAGGGACTGTTCTCATCCGCACGGGCAAAGCTCAGGATCCAGGGCAGCACCAGATCCGCCAGGGACATCTCGGTGCCGTCATGCCACTGACCATCCAGATAGCCTTCCTCATAGCGGATGCGGGTGCGCGAGCGCGCCGTCGTGCCCTCGGGATGAGCGTCCCCGACCGTCCGGAAACGGCGCTCTTCCGCGTTCCAGCCGATCCATGCGTCCGCCGGCACCTCAATGGTTTCCTTGCGCTCCAGCTCCACCCAGTCCTGGCTGCGCTGGGCCACCGTATCCTCGGTGACCGTCACCTCCGCGCCCTGGATGCTCTGGGGCTGGTAGAGCCCTGTGTAGGGGTTCGGAAGCAGAGGCGGATCATTGAGTGCCCGCGTGATCATGGTATCGAACAGCCAGTTGCTGCCGGCCACCGGGTTCCAGGGCTCGGTCAGGATGCTGGGAGCCGCAAACGTCATGCTACCGCCCAGCCGATCCTCGTAGCGCAGGGTGTAGGGCCACATCCGCGAGCCGGCGATCCCCCCGGCCAGGTCCGCGGCCAGGGCCACGTTGGCAGCACGCGGAATGATACTGAGCTGGTCCACCAGCCAGATGCGGTAGGACTCCTCCATGGCCAGCTCCATGCCCTCGGCCATCAGCTCGCGCCGTTCCTCCATGCTGGTGTAATCCCGGCGCTCCAGCCGGCGGGCGATGTTATCCAGGGTCTCGTCCGGGTCATAGGCCTGCCACAGCGGGTCCGGGCGGCCACGGTTGGTGTAGTAGAAGCTCAGGTTGCTGGAGACGTCCCGGTTGATGGCGGTTGAGACCCAGCTGCCGGTATAGATGTGCCACTGTCCTGCCGCCGGGTCGGTGGCGATCCAGATGCGCGAGGCCTCCTGGGCTGTGCGGTATTGGCGCCGCACGTTGAACCCGAGATCGCTCATGAGGTTGCTCACGTAGTCGCCCACCTGCTTGCGGGCGTCCTCGGTGCGGATCAGGATCTGCAGCGTTACCGGTTTGCCGTTGTGGTACCACTGCCCGTCCCGGCGGATCGCGCCCATCTCTTTCATGGCATCCGTGATGATCCGGCGTGCCTTTTCCGGGTCATGGCCGTACTGGAGCTCCAGAGACCGGGCAGTCTCCGCCAATCGCGCATAATCCGGGAAGGCGGTGTTCATCGGCAGGTAGCGGGGAACGGCCATGCCGCCGTAGATCTCCTCGGCCACATGCCGGCGGTCCACCAGCCAGTTCATGGCTTCGCGGATACGGCGGTTGCTGAAGGGATTGAGGCCCTCCTCGAATTCCGCCGGGTTGAGGGTCAGCTCGGTGTTGGAACCGTAGGCGGTTTCGTAGTCACCCTTACGGGAGTCGCGCAGGCGCTGATAGGCAGTAATGTTGGTGATGCCCTGGGCAAACACCTGCTGCCGGCCGCGTTCAATCAGCCCGGCGATCCGACCCACGTCCGATTCCTGGGTGAACACCACCTCGTCCACCAGCGCGCCTCGGCGGCCGGTTTCCTCAATGGCCTCCCGGAGATCCCCGTCTTCCGGACCAGCACTGGTGGACTCGGGCTGCTCTGCCGGGCGTGGCAACAGCATCAGCAGGGCCAGCACCACAAGCCCCGCCAGCACCCAGGCAATGGGTTTTCTCAAGATGACCGGCGCTCCCTTCCTGTTGTTCTTTGACGGGACAGGTTATACGAAGCCAAGCCGGCGGGAAAACCGGATTCAGACTGAAATGACGGTAATGCCAACCCGTTGGCGGGGTAACGGCGGGCTATTCAGAACAGAAGGGCCAGAACTGCCAGAAATGGCGACAGCGGAACTCGGACTCACACTGCTTCAACTGGGCGTCATAACGCCAGGCCCGTTGCTCCACCTGCCGGGCGATTCTCTGGATACCCGGCTTGGACCGGTAGCTGCCCCGCTCATAGCCGGTCGGCCCCTGGTGGTAGGCCAGATAGAGATGCTCCGGATTGGACAGGGCAATGCCCTGACGCTCGTGGCTGCGCCGGTTGTACCAGCCAATGAAGTCCGTGGCGTGCTTCATGTGGGTACGCCGCGCGAACAGCCCACCCGCGTCCTCCTCGTACTCCCCCCAGACCGGATCCTGGGCCTGGGCGTACCCGTACGCCGAGGACGAGCGGAACCAGGGAATGATGCCCAGAAGCCAGGGGCGCGGCGGCCGGACATGGCTGCGGAAGGACGACTCCCTGTAAACAAACGCCATCTGCGTGGCGATGGGCGTACCCCAGCGCTCTTCGGATGCCCTGGCATAGTCATACCATTCGGGCTGCTCCCGGAAGATCTCGCAGATGTTGCCCTGGTCCGACGGCGGGTCCGGCGCCAGCAGCGAACACCCCGCCAGCACGCCGGTCGCGATGATCAGCAGCACATACCGGACCATTGAGGTCATATGCGGCAACTCACTCAATCCACGCTAACGACCGCAGTATAGCAAGGGCGGAACGCGAGGAAATGGACTGATCCTGAACGGCCGGACATAAAATTTGGACAAGTGTCCGA
>NZ_CAJXMA010000028.1:0-30854 GCF_913056445.1 uncultured Halovibrio sp. | reverse complement strand
GGATGAAACGGTTCACGCTGGTGGGCACCTTCAGTGTCGGGGCGGAACTCGACAGCAGCTACACCCTGATCCACTACAAGGATGCCGGCAAACTGCTCCGTCTCGGGGATAAGGCTCAGGGCGTGCGGATCGAGGTGGAGGAGCTTTTCCAGGCTCCGCGGGTGGCCAATCAGATCGCGCAGTCGCTGCCGGGCGCCTATCGGACCATGAACTGGACCCAGACCCACGGCAACCTCTTTCAGGCGATCCAGATGGAAAAGACCATGATCGGTCTGCTGCTGATGTTCATCGTGGCCGTGGCCGCATTCAACATTGTCTCGGCGCTGGTCATGGTGGTGACGGACAAGAAGGCGGATATCGCCATTCTCCGGACCATGGGGATGACCCCGGCCGGCATCATGGCCGTGTTCATCATCCAGGGGGGCGTGATCGGCGTGGGCGGCACCCTCATCGGCACCGGCCTGGGCGTACTGCTGGCGCTCAACATCAGCAGCGTGATCGAGTGGATCGAGAGCGTGCTCAGCATGCAGTTCCTGAGTGCGGATGTGTATTTCATCAGTTACCTGCCGTCGGAACTGCAGCTCAACGACGTGCTCATTGTCGGTGGCGCCGGCCTTGCCATGAGCCTGCTTGCAACCATCTACCCGGCGTGGCGCGCCTCCCGGGTGCAGCCGGCGGAGGCCCTGCGCTATGAGTGAGACACCGATCATCCAGTGCCGTAACCTGGCCAAGACGTACCGCGAAGGGCGCGAAACCCTGCGCGTGTTCTCGGACGTGAACCTGAGCGTTGCGCCCGGGGAAACCCTGGCCATTGTGGGCAGTTCCGGCTCCGGCAAGACCACACTGCTCAACATGCTGGGTGGGCTGGACCGGCCCAGCGAGGGGGATGTCTGGATCGACGGCGAGGCCATCCATGGCATGCGCGAGCGTGAGCGCTGCCGCTTCCGCAACCGCACCCTGGGGTTCGTCTACCAGTTCCACCACCTGCTGGCGGAGTTCAGTGCGCTCGACAACGTGGCGCTTCCGGCGGCGCTGGGGCGTTACAGTCCCCGCCAGGCGAGGGCGAAGGCCCGGGATCTGCTGGAGCGTGTTGGCCTGGGTGAGCGCCTCAGGCACAAGCCATCGGAGCTGTCCGGCGGTGAACGCCAGCGGGTGGCGATTGCGCGGGCACTGGTCAACGACCCGCGCTGTGTGCTGATGGACGAGCCCACGGGCAATCTGGATGACGATACCGGCGAGCGGATCCAGGGGTTGATGCGCGAACTGAACGAGCAGCTGGATTCCGCCTTCGTGGTGGTCACCCATGACCTGGAGCTGGCTCAGGGGATGGGACGCGTGCTGCGCCTGGACCACGGTGGGCTCAGTGAGGCCGATTCCTGAGGCGGCGTTCGTACTGGCGCTGATGCCAGCGCTGGCGCACACGCCGGCGCCATAACTGCTGGATGGCGAGATAGGCGCTCAGCGAAAAGACCACGCCCAGGATCAGGGACCCGATGTACAGCGGCACACCCACCTCGATCAGGCGGCTGCTGATCCACTCCCAGCTGAGCTGGAACTGCTCGGCCTCCCCGGGGCGCCCGAGCACCAGGACACCGACGGCGTAACCGGCGTAGAGCAGTGGTCCCATTGTCAGTGGGTTGCTGATCCAGAGGGTGATCAGTGTCAGCGGCAGGTTGGCATTGAACCAGATGGCCGTCATGGCGGCCGGCAGGCTCTGGAACGGCATGGGCACCATGCACCAGAACACGCCGAGCAGGATGGCCCTGGACACCGAGTGGCGGTTGATGTGCCACAGGTTGGGTTCATGCAGGACGTCGCCGAGCAGCTTCAGGGCACGGAACCGGCGGAGCTGATCCGGGTGAGGGATGAGGCGCTTGAAGAAACGTCTGTCCATGAGTGAAGCTCACCTCATCCGAACGAAAACACGGTATGACAGGGAAGGGTGCTATGCGCGCAGGGATGCTGGCGCTGACAGTTGTGCTTATCCTACTGGAATGGCCAGGGGTACAGCCACCCACAGAGCCAAAGGCATGGACGGAGCCGGTTACTGTTAACGGCTATGTCTGTGACCCCGCCCGGCCCACCAGCGGCGGTCACCTGGCTTTTGTGGTCTGTACCAGCGGAGGGGATGGACACCTGCCTGCCCGGATCAGGGCCACGCTGGACGGCGAGGCTTCCCGCCACCGGATCAGTGGCGGCGTGGTGCTTGAAGCTCGCCTGAATCCGCCGCGTGCCCCGCTCAACGCCGGCGGTGGCGGATTTGAGAAGTGGCTCTGGCGCGAGCGCATCGGCACCATTGCCAGGGTCCGCAGCATGGAGCCCGCCCCCGAATTCTGTGGCCTCGCCTGCCACTACCATGCAGCCCGCATTGGGCTGATCCACCGCCTCAATCGTCACGGACAGCGCCTTCGCAATCCTGAGCTGGTGGAGGCGCTGCTCTTTGGCAGCCGCGCGGGCCTCAAGCAAGAGCACTGGGGTCGGCTTGATGCCACGGGGACCCAGCATCTGGTGGCCATTTCCGGCCTGCACGTGGGACTGGTGGCCGCCATTGCCGGCGCGGTCCTGGGGGCGCCCATTACCCGCGCGGCCCACAGGCGACCTGCCCCGGGTCGGATGATCGCTTTTGTCCTGGTCGGGCTGGTGGCGACGGGATACGCGCTGCTTGCTGGATTGACCGTGCCGACCCAGCGCGCGCTGGTGATGGTGGCCGTGGCGGGCTGGATGCTCGCCTCCGGACGCCAATGGCGGCTCTGGGACGGTTGGCTGATGGCCCTGATGATGGTGGTGGTGCTGGAGCCACGGGCCCTGTGGGGGCCGGGTTTCTGGCTGTCCTTCGGCGCCGTGGCCTGCCTCATACTGGGGCTGGGCGCCCGCCTCCGTTCCCCCGGTGCCGTGAGTGGTCTGGTGCTGGCCCAGTTTGCCGTGGTGGCCGGTCTTGCACCGCTGTTGCTGTGGCATGGAATGGCCCCGTCCGGCGTTGCCTTTGCTGTGAATCTGGTTGCCATTCCCTGGCTTTCCGTTGTGGTGATGCCGGTGATTCTGGTTGCCGCACCCTTATTGCTGCTCCATCCGGAGTCCGCCAGTTGGGTCCTTCCGGGGGTGGATATGGCGGTCACCGTGCTCTGGTCATTCCTGGGCTGGGCCCAGCAGTGGGCCTTTGAACTGCCCGTGCCCGCCCCCGGCACCGCATTGGTGGGTGCTGCTCTTGTCCTGTGTGCGATGTTGCCGGTTGGCTGGCCCTACCGCCTGCTTGCCGGTGCTGTGCTGGGCCTGGTTCCCCTGGCTGGGCATCAGCCGGTGGCACCCGTTGGGAGTGCCCATGAGGTGAGGGTGGCGGATGGCGTGGGTGGGCCGGTGGTTGTGATCCGGGATGGGGCGTGGACGGTGCTGTTTGATGGGCGTGAGCCCGGTTCGCGGACCCGGGCGATTACCCGTGACCGAATAGGTGCCTGGCTGGATACGCTGGGGATCAGCGTGATCGATCAACTGGTGCTGGGGGATCCGGATATGGACCCGCAGCAATACTGGGTGTCCCCCAGGCTTCCGGATGTCCGCCGTGTTATTCAAACGCCCGCATGTACGCTGGAGCAACACACCGGCAGGGGGCGTATCACCCTGAGTGGGATGGCTGCGGGCGGACAGTGCAGTCTGCTGCTGCGCAGCGGAGAACGCACGGCGTTGCTTGCCGGGCCCGTGGACCGCCGTGGGGAAAGGCGTATTCTCAGGGGACTCGGCAAGGGCCTGGAGGTCGATCTGCTGGTGGCGCCCAGGGGTGGTCAGGGGCGGTCCTCGCAACTCGGCTTCATTGAGGCGTTGTCGCCGTCGGTTTCGGTGCTGGCACCGCCCGATTGGTATCAGGGAGAGGCCGGGGCGCCGGCCCTTGAGCGATATGAGAATGCGGCGACGCGGGTGCTGTTCACACCGCGCACCGGGGAACTGCGATTGCTGCCGGAAGAGGGCGGGTGGCGCGTGGAACCCGCGCGGGATTGTGGCCAGAAGGTGCGCCTGTGCTAAAGTGTCGGCGCTTGTTCAACAGCATGGAGAAGGCGTGTGCTCGAGCTTCTGAGGCCCGGCGGATTCATCATGATTCCGCTGCTGATCTGTTCCATCCTGGCGCTGGCCATCATCATTGAGCGGTTCTATGCGCTTCGGATCAGTCGCGTGGCGCCGGCGGCGACCACCAATGAGCTCTGGCGGCTGATCAAGAAAAAGGAGCTGAACTCACGCCGCCTCAAGGCGATCCAGGAATCCTCGCCCATTGGCCGGATCATGGCGGCCGGGCTCAGTAACGCCAAGCATGGCCGTGACATCATGAAGGAGAGCATCGAACACGAAGCCTCCCAGGTGGTGCATGAGCTTGAGCGCTTCCTCAACCCGCTGGGAACGATCGCGGTCATCACGCCGCTGCTGGGTCTCCTGGGTACGGTCATCGGTATGATCAAGGTGTTCTCCCAGATCCAGCTGGCTGGCGTGGGTGACCCCGGCGTTCTGGCGGGCGGCATTTCCGAGGCCCTGATCACGACTGCGTCGGGCCTGACCGTGGCCATCCCGGCTCTTGTCTTCCACCGCTTCTTCATCCGTCGTGTGGACGAGATGGTCGTGAACATGGAACAGGAAGCCATCAAGCTGGTGGAAGTGGTCCACGGTGACCGTGACATCATTGTCGACGAGGGCGGTGAGCAGTGAAGTTCCGGCGTCAGTCGCAACAGGAGGTTTCGGTTAACCTCACGCCACTGATCGACGTGGTGTTCCTGCTGCTGATCTTCTTCATGGTCTCGACCACCTTCACGCGTGAGACTGAACTCCAGATCGACCTGCCCGAGGCCGAGGGAACCGAGGCGGAGCAGGAAAACAAGCGCATTGAAGTGGAGATCAGTGCCGATGGTGTCTATTCCATCAACGGCGAACGCCTTGAGGGCGTTGAACGCCAGGCTCTGAATGAACGCATCCAGAGCGTGGCCGAAGGCAATACCGAGCTTCCGTTCATCATTACCGCCGACGCCGATGCCCGCCACGAGCTGGTGGTACGTGCAATGGACGTGGCTGGCAGCCTCGGCTTTACCGGCCTGAGCATCAGCACCCAGAACAGCCCCGACGCCAATGGCGAATGATTCCGATATCTCAGACCTGACCAACTGGCAGGTCTATAAACGACTCCTGCGGTACGCGATCCCGTTCTGGGTGGCGTTTGCCGTCGCGACCCTGGGCAATGCGGTGTATGCCGGTGCCTCCACGGCCATGGCCTGGTCCATGGAGTTCGTGATCGAGGCGCTGCAGAACCCCACGCCCGAAAACCGGCGCTTCCTGCCGATGCTGATCATCGGTGTGTTCACGATCCGCGGCGTCGGTTTCTTCCTGAGCAAGTACTACATGAACTATGTCGGGCGTAACATCGTCAATGTGATGCGCGTGCAGGTGTTCGACCATCTCATGCGGGTGCCCTCAAGGTTCTACGACCAGACATCCTCAGGGCACCTGGTCTCCAAGATCACCTTCAACATCGAGCAGGTGACGGACGCCGCCACCGAGGCCGTGACCATCATCCTGCGCGAGGGGCTGACCGTGGTCGGCCTGCTCGGGTTCATGTTCTACACCAACTGGAAGCTGACCTTACTGTTCCTGGCGGTGGGGCCGATCATCGGCTGGATCATCAGCTATGTGAGCCGTCGTTTCCGTCGTATCAGCCGCCGTATCCAGTACTCCATGGGAGATGTGACCCATGTCTCATCGGAGGCCATCACCGGCTACCGGGTGGTGCGCACCTTCGGGGGCGCAGAGCGTGAATCCGGGCGTTTCCGCAAGGTCAGCTGGGACAACCTGCGCCAGAGCCTGAAAATGGCCAAGACCCAGGCCATCAGTACCCCTGTGGTCCAGGTCCTGGTCTCGCTGGCCATCGGCTTCCTGATCTGGGTGGCCCTGTCGCCGGAATTCCGGGACGCCATGACCACAGGCCAGTTCGTTGCCTTCATCACCGCCGCCTCAACCATGGCCAAGCCCGTGCGCCAGCTGACTTCGGTCCACGCCAAGATCCAGAAGGGGATCGCGGCGTCCCAGAGTATTTTCGAAAGCATCGACTATCCCGAGGAAGAAGATACCGGGACCCGGGATCCGGGCCGCGTGGATGGCCGCATCGATTTCCAGGATCTGTGGTTCCATTACCAGGAGCAGTACGAATACGTGCTCAAGGGCATCAACCTGAACGTGGCGGCGGGGGAGACCCTGGCGCTGGTGGGGCGCTCCGGCAGCGGCAAGTCCACCCTGGTGAGCCTGATCCCGAGGTTCTACGAACTGACGGATGGGGATATCCGGATCGACGATGTCTCCGTAAGGGACTTCAAGCTCGAAGCACTGCGGCGCCAGATCGCGCTGGTGACCCAGAGCGTGGTCCTGTTTAACGACACCGTGGCCAATAACATCGCCTATGGCGAGATGAGCGGCGCCAGCCGGGAGGTCGTGCGGGAGGCGGCACGCAAGGCCCATGCGCTGTCGTTCATCGAGGATCTGCCCCAGGGTTTTGACACCATGGTCGGGGATAATGGTGTGCTGCTGTCCGGTGGCCAGCGCCAGCGCCTGGCGATCGCCCGGGCCCTGATCAAGGATGCCCCGATCCTGATCCTGGACGAGGCCACCTCCGCGCTGGATACCGAGTCTGAGCGTCATATTCAGGAGGCGCTGGAAGAGGTCATGGCCGGGCGGACCACGCTGGTGATTGCCCACCGTCTTTCGACCATCGAATCCGCCGATCGAATCGCGGTCATGGATGGCGGGCGCCTGGTGGAGATCGGTAGCCACCGTGAGCTGATTGAGCATGACGGGGCCTACGCGGCGCTGCACCGCCTCCAGTTCTCAGACGACGCCTGAGCACAGGGCCGCGGACTATGGGGGATACGCTGGAACGCCTCTGGTATACGGATAGACGCCCCCTGGGATGGCTCGCACCGTTGGCGTGGCTTTACGGCTGGCTGGTGAACCGGCGCCGCAGGGCTTACCGGAATGGGCGGCGCCCCGTCCATCATTCCCCCTTGCCGGTATTGGTTGTTGGCAACATCACGGTTGGCGGTACCGGCAAATCCCCCTTCACGGCCTGGCTGGTAAGCCATCTGAAAGCGCAGGGGTGGCGACCGGTCATCCTCAGCCGGGGCTACGGCGCCAGGCCGGATCACTATCCCTGTGCCGTGGCCCCCGACTCGGACCCCGCGGCCTGTGGTGATGAGCCGGTGATGCTGGCGCAGCAGACCGGTGTGCCGGTTCTCGTGGATCCCAGACGCGCCCGCTCCGCGGCCTATGCGGAACATGACAAGCTGGGGGATGTGCTGGTCTGTGATGACGGCCTGCAGCACTACGCCCTGGCACGGACCTTGGAGTTCTGCATTTTCGATGGCGCCCGGGGTGTCGGCAACGGGGCACTGATGCCGGTGGGCCCGCTGCGTGAACCGCTGGAGCGGGTACGATCGGTGGATTTCTGCCTGACCACGGGCCAACCGGAGCACGCTACGTTCCGGGGCGGGTTGCCGGGCGCTAAGCAGTGCTACGCAGTGACCCTGGTGCCAACCGTGCTGCGCAACCTGAGCAGCGGTGAGACCCGGGACCTGGAATGGCTCAGCGGGCGCGTGGTGAACGCGGTCGCTGGGATAGGGAACCCCGCGCGTTTCTTTGATACGCTTAACGACCTCGGTGCCCGGGTCATTCCCCATCCGTTCGACGACCACCATCGTTTCCGTTCGGATGACCTGGACTTTCCACATGGACCGGTCGTGATGACCGCCAAGGATGGCGTAAAATGCCGCACAATCGCCAGGGACGATGTCTGGGTCCTGGACGTGATCGCCAGGCCGGACGCCGCACTGGTTACCGAACTGGATCAAAAGCTTGAACTGCCGGGGAAGGACAGAACCCATGGATAAACGCCAGATCGCACTGCTTGCCTGCCCCGTGTGCCACGGCAAGCTCATCTACGACGCCGAGGCGCAGGAACTCATCTGCCGCAATGATGCCATGGCGTTCCCCATCCGTGAGGGCATCCCCGTGATGCTGCCCGAGGAAGCCCGCTCCCTGACCACTGACGAACGGCTTACGCCGGTACGCTGAGCGGATTCCCCATGGCCTTCACTGTCGTCATCCCCGCCCGTTATGCCTCCAGCCGCCTGCCGGGCAAGCCCCTGGCGGACATCGGCGGCCGGCCCATGATCCAGCACGTCTGGGACCGGGCCGCGGAAAGCGGGGCGGGCAGGGTGATCATTGCTACCGACTCCGAGCGCATTGGTGAGGCAGTCCGGGGCTTTGGAGGCGAGGCCGTCATGACCCGGGATGATCATCCCTCGGGTACGGATCGCCTTCAGGAGGTGGCCACCACACTGGGGCTGGAGGACGATGCGATCGTCGTCAATGTCCAGGGGGATGAGCCGCTGCTGCCCGCCGGGCTGATCAACCAGGTGGCCGGGCTGCTCGAGGGCGCGCCGGATGCCGCCATCGCCACCCTCTGTGAGCCCATCAGGGACCCGGAGGAACTCTTCAATCCCAATGCCGTGAAAGTGGTCATGGATGAAGCCGGGCGCGCGCTCTATTTCTCCCGTGCGCCCATTCCCTGGGACCGGGAGACCTTCGAGGACCGGCGCCGGCTGGAACAGGTGCCGGAGACAGCCGGCTGGTACCGCCACATTGGCCTCTATGCCTACCGGGTCAGCCTGCTGCACCAGTTTGTGGGCTGGCAGCCGGCGCCGCTGGAACGCGCGGAATCCCTGGAGCAGCTGCGGGCGCTCTGGCACGGCGCGCGGATCCAGGTGGGCATTGCTGAACAGACCCCGCCGGCAGGGGTGGATACGGAAGCGGACCTGGAACGGGTCCGTGCACGCCTTGCCGGCCCATCACCCCATCAGGAGTGACGCACTATGACACAACCGGTCTCCATTCTGTTTGTGTGCCTCGGCAATATCTGCCGCTCACCCACGGCCCAGGGCGTGTTTGCAAAGCAGCTGCAGGATGCCGGGCTGCAGGACCGTATCCGGATCGATTCCGCGGGCACAGGGTACTGGCATGTGGGGAAATCGCCGGATCCCCGGGCCACCGACGCCGCCCGCCAGCGCGGCATTGACCTGACGGACCAGCGGGCGCGCCAGGTCTCGCTGGAGGATTTCTACACCTTTGATCACATCCTGGCGATGGACCTTGCCAACCACGGGGATCTGCGAGCCATGGCGCCGCCCAATGCGGATGCCTCTGTGGAACTGTTTCTCAGCTACGCCCGCCATGCGGATACGCAGGAGGTGCCGGATCCGTACTATGGCGGAGAGTCCGGCTTTGCGCGGGTTCTGGACCTGATCACGGATGCGGGCGAAGGTCTGCTTGCCGAGTTGCGTACGCGGCATGGCCTATGAACCAGGGGGTTCTTGAACAGGGGGTCGACCTGCAGCCGTGCAATAGCCTGCGGTTGCCGGGTCACGCCCAGTGGTTCGCCCACATCGTGAACCCGGAGGCGCTTCCAGAGCTGCTGGAATGGGCGGATGACCAGAAGCTGCCGGTTCAGGTCCTGGGCGGCGGCAGCAACGTGGTGCTGCGCTCGGATATCAATGGCCTGGTGCTGGGCATGGCCATCCATGAACGCCAGTGGCAGGTTCTTGATGATGACCGGGCCATCCTGAGTCTGGGAGCCGGGGAGAACTGGGATTCGGTGGTCCGTTACGCCGCCTCCATCGGGTATCGTGGGCTGGAGAACCTGGCCCTGATCCCGGGGACCGTGGGAGCGGCACCCATCCAGAACATCGGGGCCTATGGCCGGGAACTGAGTGATGTGTTCGAAAGCCTCGACGCCTGGGACCGGCGGGAAGGGCGCTTCCGGACCCTGGGACCGGAAGCGTGCGACTTCGGCTACCGGGACAGCCTGTTCAAGCGTGACCCCGAACGCTTCATCATTGTGCGCGTACGGGTGCGCCTGTCGCGCTCGGCGGCGTTTCGGTTGGATTACGGCGAGCTTGCGCGGGAAGTTGCCGGTTATGACGACCCTCAACAGGAACTGACACCGGAGGCCATCGCCGACCTGGTCAGCCGTATCCGTCTGGCGAAACTGCCGGATCCTGCTGTACTGCCCAATGCCGGCAGCTTCTTCAAGAACCCAGTGGTGGATCAGACTACCGGCGATGCGCTGAGGCAACGGTTTCCGGAACTGGTGGCCCATCCGGATCCCCGCGGGGTCAAACTGGCGGCCGGATGGCTGATTGAGCAGTGCGGCTGGAAAGGGCACCGGCAGGCGCATGTCGGGGTGCATTCGAAACAGGCCCTGGTCCTGATCCATCACGGCAATGGGTCCGGGGCGGAACTGCTGGCGCTGGCCGAGCGCATCCGCGAGGATGTACGGGCCCGTTTTGGTGTGGCGCTGGAAATTGAGCCAAGGCTGATCGGCAACGCAGGGTGATTGACAGTTGTGCGCTGAGTCACGAGTATTCCGTGCTGACAGCCCCATTTATAGAGATCCGACACGACAGGTGCTCTCATGACAGATTCCCGTTCCCCCGGTAAGCGTTTCCGCGATGCGCTGACAGACCAGCCGCTCCAGATCGTCGGCACTATCAATGCCTATACCGCCATCATGGCCGAGAAGAGCGGCCACAGGGCGATCTATCTTTCCGGCGGTGGCGTCGCCAACGCCTCCTTCGGCCTGCCGGATCTGGGCATGACCACCATGAACGATGTGGTCGAGGATGCACGCCGGATCACCGCCGCATCGAACATCCCCCTGCTTGTGGATATCGACACGGGCTGGGGCGGGGCCCTCAACATCGCCCGTACCATCCGCGAGATGGAGCGCGCCGGGGTCGCCGCTGTGCACATTGAGGATCAGGTGGCCCAGAAGCGCTGCGGTCACCGGCCGAACAAGGAGATCGTCTCAAAGGACGAGATGGTTGACCGGGTAAAGGCCGCGGCCGATGCCCGGCAGGACCCGGATTTTTTCATCATTGCGCGCACTGACGCGTTCGCCCAGGAAGGTCGCGATGCCGCGATTGACCGCGCCCAGGCCTGCGTCGACGCCGGAGCGGACGCCATCTTCGCGGAAGCGGTGGCGGACCTGGAGGACTATCGGGCCTTTGTCGAGGAACTGGATGTGCCTGTTCTGGCCAACATCACCGAGTTCGGCAAGACGCCGCTGTTCAATCGGCAGGAACTGGCGGATGTGGGCGTAGGCATGGTGCTGTACCCGCTCAGTGCCTTCCGGGCCATGAACCAAGCCGCGCTCAACGTGTACCAGCACATTCTCAACGACGGCGACCAGAAGGCCGTTGTGGACCAGATGCAGACCCGTGACGAGCTCTATGACTTCCTCGACTATCACGAATTCGAGGCCAAGCTCGACGAACTTTTTGCGCAGAAAAACTAGCAGCAACAAAAAGCATGACAGGTGAGAGGAAAGAACCATGAGCGATAAACCACAAGGCGGCGCTGGCCTGCGTGGCCAGGTAGCAGGGGAGACCGCACTCTGCACCGTTGGCAAGACCGGGACCGGCCTTACGTACCGCGGCTACGACATCACCGATCTGGCCAACAATGCCCAGTTCGAGGAAGTGGCGCACCTTCTGATCCACGGCCACCTGCCCAACCAGCGGGAACTTGAAGCCTACAGAAAACGCCTGGCAGCCAAACGTCACCTGCCGGATGCCCTTAAAGAGGTGCTGGAGCGGATCCCAGCGGACGCCCACCCCATGGACGTGATGCGCACTGGCTGCTCCATGCTGGGCAACCTCGAGACCGAACAGAGCTTCGACGAGCAGGATGACCACATCGACCGCATGCTCGCGGCACTCCCGGCCGTCATCTGTTACTGGTACCGCTACAGCCACGACGGCGTGCGCATCGACACCGATCTGGACGACGACACCATCGGCTCCCACTTCCTGCACATGCTGCACGGACGCAAGCCCAGCCAGCTGCATGCCGATGTGATGAACGTCTCGCTCATCCTTTACGCCGAGCACGAGTTCAACGCCTCCACCTTCACCGCAAGGGTGTGCGCCTCCACGCTTTCGGACATCCACTCCTGCGTCACCGGCGCCATCGGCAGCCTGCGCGGCCCGCTCCACGGCGGCGCCAACGAAGCCGCAATGGAAATGATCGAAGGCTTCAACGATCCGGACGACGCCGAGGAGAAACTCCTCGGGATGCTGGAGCGCAAGGACAAGATCATGGGCTTCGGCCACGCCGTCTACCGCGACGCCGACCCGCGTAACGCCATCATCAAAAAATGGTCCCACGCACTGGCCGAGGATTACGGCGACACCAGCCTCTACGACATCTCCGAGCGGTGCGAGGAGGTCATGTGGCGCGAGAAGAAGCTGTTCCCGAACGCGGACTTCTTCCACGCCTCCGCGTACTTCTTCATGAACATCCCGACCAAGCTGTTCACGCCCATCTTCCTGATGTCACGCGTCTCCGGCTGGACGGCCCACGTGAAGGAGCAGCGTGCCAACAACCGCATCATCCGCCCGAGCGCCGACTATACCGGCCCGGAGCACCAGGACTGGCTGCCGATCGACGAGCGCTGAAGCCCCCTGTAGGAGCGCGCATGCGCGCGATGCCGCCATGTCAGCGCCAGGCCGCCCTTGTCGCGGGCATGCCCGCTCCTACAAGTGAAGCGGTAGCGAGTAGGCTGGAGTATCAACAAGCTGGTTTTATCAGGAAAATCCATTAAGGAAACATCATGAGCGCCAACGTAGAATCCAACGTCCGCCCGGACTACGACGACATCATCCAGAAAATCGCGGACTACGTCCTCGACTACAACATCAAAAGCAAGGAAGCCCTGGACACCGCCCGCAACTGCCTGATGGACACCCTCGGCTGTGGTCTGCTGGCCCTGCGTTTCCCCGAGTGCACCAAGCACCTCGGCCCCATCGTTGAAGGCACCCAGGTTCCCAACGGCGCGCGCGTGCCCGGAACCCCCTTCCGCCTGGATCCGGTCAAGGCCGCCTGGGACATCGGCTGCATCATCCGCTGGCTCGACTATAACGACACCTGGCTGGCCGCTGAATGGGGTCACCCGTCAGACAACCTTGGCGGCATCCTCGCCATTGCCGATCACCTGTCACAGAAGCGTGTTTCTGAAGGCAAGGACCCGCTGACCATGCGCGACGTGATCGAGGGCATGATCATGGCCCACGAGATCCAGGGCGTGCTGGCACTGGAGAACTCGTTCAACCGCGTTGGCCTGGACCACGTGGTTCTGGTGAAGGTCGCCTCCACCGCGGTAACCGCCAAGCTCATGGGTTGCGGCCGCGAAGAAATCATGGCCGCGCTCTCCCACGCCTGGGTTGACGGCCAGTCCCTGCGCACCTACCGGCACGCGCCCAACGCGGGCTCCCGCAAGTCCTGGGCGGCGGGTGATGCCACCTCCCGCGCCGTGCGCCTGGCTGACATTGCCAAGCGTGGGGAAATGGGCATTCCGGGTGCCCTGAGCGCGCCGCAGTGGGGCTTCTATGACGTGCTGTTCAGCAAGACCAACCGTGACCAGCAGGTCAAACCGGAAGGGGAGCGCCAGTTCAAGCTGCCCCAGGATTTCGGCAGCTACGTGATGGAGAACGTCCTGTTCAAGATCTCCTTCCCGGCCGAATTCCACGCCCAGACCGCTGCCGAAGCCGCCGTGACCCTGCATCCCCAGGTGAAGGACCGGCTGGACGAGATCGATAAGATCGTGATCACCACCCACGAATCCGCGATCCGCATCATCTCCAAGGAAGGCAACCTCGCCAACGCCGCCGACCGTGACCACTGCCTGCAGTACATGACCGCCGTGCCGCTGATCTTCGGCAACCTGACGGCGGAGCACTACGAGGACGACTTCCACGCCAACAACCCGATCATCGACGAGATCCGGGGCAAGATGGAGGTCCAGGAGGACGAGCGCTATACCCGGGAGTACCTGGAAGAGGACAAGCGCTCCATCGCCAACGCCATCCAGGTGTTCTTCAAGGACGGGTCCACCACCGAGAACGTGGCCGTGGAGTACCCGATCGGGCATCGCCGCCGCCGCAAGGACGGCATCCCGCTGCTGGAGCAGAAGTTCCGCAACAACCTGGCGACCCGCTTCACCCAGAAGCGTTCCGAGCAGATCTTCAGCCTCTGCAAGGACCAGAAGACGCTCGAGAACACCCCGGTCAACGAGTTCATGGACCTGTTTGAAGGGTGTTAAATGAACTGACGTTTAGGTTCTGTTAAGCATCCAGAAAGAAAAACGGCACCCATAAGGGTGCCGTTCCAGTTCTAAGCCCTACAGGGCAATCAGGCACGGCGGCGGTAGCTGAAGCCAAGACCCGCCAAACCCAGGCCAAGCAGCGCAAGGGTGCCCGGCTCCGGCACACGGCCGACGGTGACGTCGTCGATGCCATAACCATCGTTCGGATCGTTGGAGTGGATCTCGAAGTTGTCGAGCCCCTCGCCATCATACAGTGAGATGTAGAACAGGCCGCCACTACCCAGGGATTTCCCGAAAACGTCGCTGAACGCGAAATCGAACCCATCGATGCTGAAGCGGCCGCCCGCGTCATTCGGGTCAGTCATGAAAAAACCGACCGCGTTGTTATCAGCATCCGGTGTAAACTTCACGCTCTGCGCATCCATGCTGTCCAGCCACTGGCTGGGGGACGTGGCAAACCGGCCGTTGAACGGTGTCTCATCAGCGTTAAGGACCGCAATGCCAGCACCACACTGGAAACCTTCATCATTACAGCTATCAGTCGGTGAATTAAAAGCCGGCTGAGTCACGTCAAAGGTCCCGACACTGGTGGCAAAGGACGTCATCTGACCGTTAAAGTCGGTGGCTACGTCGTAGCTTTCAAAATCCTCGGGCGGCGCATAGCCGGGTTGCAGCGTGCTGAGGAACGAGGCCTGGGCCGCATTGGCGTTGGCTGCGCCCTCACCGCTGATTTTCAACACTGGCGCTGCATTCGCTGTAGCTACCCCTACCGCCAGCAGACCGACGCTAAACAATTTTGTATAGGTTTTCATCGCACTATGCTCCTTGCATATAAGGTGGAACGCAGGAAAGCTTATGCAAGGAGCAGGCCATAAATTTATAGCCCTAAAATACAGTTAGTTATAAATGGTTAGGAGGATCGCTTGTCCTTTGCCTGTAAAGTAAACTGACACTCGCGAAGCGATCACCGAGGCCTCACAGTCGTCCGTCGACAGCCTGCTTGGGCAGCGCGTACTTCACATCAAACAGTATGGAGCCGGCGGGCTTACCCAGGGCCCGCAGCTTCTCCGCACCGAGCGCCACAAAGTCCCGATGACCCACCGCGAGGATCATCGCGTCGTAATGCCCCTCGGCAGGGCTCTTAACCAGCTCGATGCCGTATTCCTCCCGGACTTCATCCGCGTCCGCCCAGGGGTCCCACACGTCAACGTTGGCATGGTAGTCCTGGAATTCGTGGACCAGGTCGATGGCGCGGGTGTTGCGGATGTCCGGGCAGTTCTCCTTGAACGTCAGCCCCATGATCAGGACGTTGGAATCCACGACCTGGATGCGGCTCCTGGTCATCATCTTGATGACGCGTTCGGCCACCTCAGCCCCCATACGGTCATTGAGACGTCGCCCGGAGAGGATCATCTCCGGATGGTAGCCGACAGCCTGGGCCTTGTGGGTCAGGTAGTAGGGGTCCACACCAATGCAGTGGCCACCCACCAGCCCGGGGCGGAAGGGCAGGAAGTTCCACTTGGTCCCGGCGGCCTGCAGTACTTCCTCGGTATCGATCCCCAGGCGTTCAAAAATCAGGGACAGTTCGTTGACCAGAGCAATGTTCACGTCCCGCTGGGTGTTCTCAATGACCTTGGCGGCTTCGGCTACGCGGATCGAGCTGGCCAGATGGGTGCCCGCCGTAATAACAGAGGCGTACAGGTCATCGACAAAGCGCGCTGTTTCGGGCGTGGAGCCGGACGTCACCTTGAGAATGCTGGTGACCCGGTGTTCCTTGTCGCCCGGGTTGATCCGTTCCGGGCTGTAGCCGGCAAAGAAATCCTGGTTGAAGGTCAGGCCGGATTCGGCTTCCAGGATAGGAATGCAGATTTCCTCGGTAGCCCCGGGGTAGACCGTGGACTCGTAGATCACGGTGTCCCCGTTACTGAGCACCTGGGCGACAGATCGGGAAGCAGCCCTAAGAGGTCCGAAATCGGGCGTTTTGAAGGCGTCGATTGGTGTGGGGACGGTTACGATGTAGACGTTGCAGTCACGGATGCTTTCCAGTTCAGAGGAGAACCGGAGCCGCTCTGAGGCCGCCAGCTCATCGGGTTCCACCTCACGTGTGTCATCGAACCCATCCTGGAGCTGGCCAATTCTCTGGCTGTCGATGTCAAAACCGGTGGTGTGATACAGCCTGCCGAATTCCACTGCCAGAGGCAGCCCTACGTAACCAAGCCCGATGATTCCGATCCGAACGTCCTGAACGGTTGCCATGTTGCTGCTGTCCCTCGTTGATGAAGAGCGGATATTGTGCCTCATGGTGACTGGGTTGACGAGACAGTGAGAAAAACCTCAAAACCAGCAGCGTTACAAATTGAAATTGATTTAATCCAGTGTAGACTGGAGTCAGTTGAGCAGGGCTTCAGGCCCGGTGGCACAGGGTGTGCTGCCAGCTGTCCCGCTCTGTGACGGCGCAAGGAAGGAGATGCTGTGGCGCACGTCCGTTTGTTTCGACATTATCTTCATGTCCCATTTCTGATTCTGGGGCTGCTTGATTTTCTGGCCCTGGTGCTCGCGCTGTATCTGGCGGTGTTTTTCCGCTATTTCGGTGATCCCGCCATGCTGGCCGAGTACTGGACCTATGTCCTGCCCTCGGCCGTTGCCTTCGGGCTTGTAAACCTGGTTGTCATGGTCGCGCTGGCGGTTCACCAGGCAAAGCTCGAGGAAGGCCTCACCGGCATGATGCTCCGGACCATCATGACCCTGATCCTCAGCCTGCCACTTTCCTACGTCCTGGCGTTTCTGCTGCCGGACTACTTCTGGTATCTGGGAGGCGAAGGCGTCGTAACGTCCGCCTCTGTTTTCGGCTTCCTGATGCTGGGTATCGTCCGCAGTCTGTTCTTCCGACTGATCGGTGCGAACCGTTTCCGCCGCCGGGTTCTGATGCTGGGGGCGGGGCGTCGGGCTTACCAGATGGAGCAGGAGCTGCAGTCCCCCATGAACCGCAAGGGGTTCGTGCTGGTTGGATTCCTGCCCGCGAATGAGGACTCAGTGCAGGTGGATGAGCAGCGCCTGTGCCATCAAAAGAAAGACGAGGATCTGCCTGGCCTGATTGACCGGCTGCGGATTGATGAGATCGTGATTGCGGTGGATGACCGGCGTCACGGCGGGCTCCCGATGGAGGGGCTGCTGGAGTGCCGCATGCGCGGTGTGAGGATCATTGAGGGCGCCAGCTTCTATGAGCGGGAGACCCGCAAGGTGGCGCTGGAGATGATCACCTCCGGCTGGCTGGTGTTCTCGGAAGGGTTCTCACTATCCGCCATTTCGCGATTGAGTAAACGGCTGATTGATCTCTCTGCCTCTCTGGTTCTGCTGGCCGTTACCTGGCCGCTCATGCTTCTGACCGTGATTGCGATCAAGTTTGAGGACGGCCTGAAAGCACCGGTGCTCTACAGCCAGGAGCGTGTTGGTCTGAACGGCCGGATCTTCCGGGTCCACAAATTCCGCTCCATGCGCACTGACGCGGAGAAGGGCGGTGCTGTCTGGGCCCAGAAGGACGATGATCGGATCACACGGGTTGGGCATGTCATCCGCAAGGTCCGTATCGACGAACTGCCGCAGATCTTCAATGTGCTCAAGGGCGAGATGGCCTTTGTTGGGCCGCGTCCGGAACGCCCTGTATTTGTTGATCAGCTTTCCGAAAGTATTCCGTTCTACAGTGAACGCCACCGGGTCAAGCCGGGGCTCACAGGCTGGGCGCAGCTGTGCTTCGCCTATGCGGACAGCGAGGAGGACACCCGGGAGAAACTCCGGTATGACCTCTATTACATCAAGAACCAGAGCCTGCTTCTCGATATTCTGACCATGGTACAGACAGTGGAAGTGGTGCTGTTCAAGAAAGGAGCGCAATGATGGGCGCGCAATCTGTAATGCATTTCACCGAAAGATCCCGGCAAGGTCTGACAGAATCATACAAGGGTCAAAGGGATCCGAAGCGGCCATGGAGATTGACAATGAGGCGGATTCAGGGCGTAAGCCTGCTCCTGCTGGTATTCATGCTTATAGCGGGTTGTTCAGGGAGCCCCTATTCTTCTGAGAACCGTATCCAGAAGGCCCTGGAGCGTGAGTCTGAGCCGGTTGAGGAATACCGGATTGGCCCATCGGATGTCCTCCGCGTTGTCGTCTGGCGCAACGAGGACCTCAGCGTCCAGGTGCCGGTACGACCGGATGGCCGGATCTCGGTACCGCTCGTCGGGGACGTTCCCGCAAGCGGCGAGACCCCTGAAGACCTGGCCGGGGAGATCGAGAAGGGGTTGGATCCCTACATTCGCCAGCCTGAAGTCAGCGTTATCGTGACCCAGATGGGCAGCCACGAATTCAGTCACCGGGTCCGGGTCACCGGTGCCGTGCGCCAGCCAGCTTCCCAGCCCTACCGTCAGGGCATGACCGTCATGGATGTGGTCCTGGGTGCCGGAGGATTGAATGAGTTTGCGAACGGGGATGCGGCAACACTGTATCGCCAGATGGATGGTGAGGTGGTGGCGATCCCCCTGGATCTGGAGGCCATCCTGAATGACGGGGACATCAGTACGAACCATCGCCTGGTTCCCGGCGATATCATAACAATTCCGGAACGTCGCTTCTGACGGGCCCCTGGAGGTAAATACCGATGGCATTGCCACTGTCACGCCTTCCCTTTGAGCTGTTGCGTGAGCTCCGCCACTACCGATGGGCGGCTGTCGGGCTGTTCGCCCTGGTCAGCTTTGCGGTGCTTGCGGTTGGGTTCATCTACCCCTATCAGTACCGCTCGGAAGTGGTCATATTCGTGGATGACAGCAATATCATCCGGCCCCTTATGGAGGGATCCGCGGAGATGACCGGGATCTCGGACCAGACTTCATCGGCGCGCGAACTGCTGTACTCCCGCAGGGTTCTGGAACGGCTTCTGGAGTCCGAACGGATTTTCAACGAGAACATTTCCCAGATGTCCACGGAGCGCCTGGAAGGGCTCTATTCACGTTTGAGGCGTAATATCGGTGTCAGCGCCCAGGGCGAGAGCTACTTCACGATCCGCTACCAGGATACGGACCCCAGGCAGGTCTACCTGATCGCCCAGCGGCTGGGGCAGCTGTTTCTTGCCGAAACAAACCGGCGCAAACGTGAAGAAAGCCGCAGTGCTTACGAGTTCATCGACAAGCAGGTGAAGTCCTACGAGCAGCAGATCAGCAACACCGAACAGAAACTGAAGGAGTTCCTGTCGCGCAACGTTGAGGGCACGGAGCAGGAAGCCAATTCCAGGATGGCGCGCATCCGCAGCGACATCGATGCCGCTGAACTGGAGCTGGAAGAGGTTCAGGCCCAGAAGCGCTCGCTGGAAGAACAGCTGGAACAGGTTTCCAGCGGTGAAGGGGTGAGCAGCTCAAGCAATGCCGCTGCGGGCCCACTGGCCGAACGCATCAGTCGTATGGAAGAACGCCTGGATGAACTCAGGCTCCGTTACGAAGACTCCTACCCGGATGTGGCAAGCCTTGAGCGGCAGATCCGGGAACTGAAGGAGCGCCAGTCCAGTGGCCAGCCTGCCGGGCCCGAGAATGACAGCAGCAACCTGATGTTCAACCCGTTTTATCAGGAGCTCAAGACAGAGCTGTCACGTGTTACCGCTCGCGAGGAGTCCCTCCGAACCCGCATCAGTGCCCTCCAAAGGCGCCTTGCCGAGCAGAAAAACCGGATGGAAACGATCCAGGAGAACAAAGCGGAAAGGTCGGAACTGACCCGGGATCTCGAGGTGAACCGGGAGATCTTCAATGATCTGCTCAAGCGTCGCGAGCGGGCCAGAGTCTCAATGCACCTGGATGTTGAAGGGCAGGGCATGTCCTTCCAGGTCCATGAGCAGGCACGGTATCCCCTTAATCCGTCAGGTCTCCAGTTCGAGACCTTCGCCTCAGTGGGGTGGCTCCTGGGGCTGATGGCGCCGTTTGGCCTGCTGGTCGGCATATTGCAGATCGATCCCAGGGTGAGGACCACGGAACAGATGCGTGATGCGCTGGATATCCCCTTGCTGGGAAGTATTCCAAGGGTGCGTACACCCTACGAGCGACGGCGGGAAAAGCGGGGCTACGTGCTTATGGTGGTCTGCGTTGCCGCGGTAGGCGGTGCTTACGGTGCCGTGGTGTTCCTGAGAATGACGGGGGTACTTGGATGAGTGATTCAGGGCGGGGGCGTGACGACCAGGATCGGGAAGTATCGCCGAACACCGGGAACGAGTGGGGTGGTGATGCCAGTTTTGATCGGGTACCGCCGGACGCAACCGAAAAAGGCGATGGCGGGCCCCACGCGAAGCGCCAGACCCAGGGGGCGAGCAGTGACGGCCACGAGTTGGTCAGTAAGCGGGGGGACCTGAGCGAGAAAATCCAGGCCAGCAAGCAGATCGCCAACATGCAGGAGCCCCGGCGTCTGAATCGGGATGACCTGGATGAGCGACGCATCATCTACCCGGAATCGCCGGACCGGAATCTGGTGAACCGTTTCCGCCAGTTGCGGACCCAGTTGCTGGAAGTCAGTAACAACACCAATTTCTCACTGGTGGTAACAGGTGCCGTGGAAGGCGCTGGCGCGTCTTTCATGTCAGTGAACCTTGCGGCTGCATTCGCGTTCGACCAGTCCAAGACGGCCCTGTTGGTGGACTGTAATCTTCGCTATCCGAGCCTGCATTCGCTGTTGGACATCATGCCGGACGCGGGACTGACCGATTTCATTGAAGATCCTGAGTACGACATTGGCCGGATCATCTATCCGACAGGGATTCCGCGCCTTCGCCTGATCCCTGCGGGCAGCCGACGGGAGTCGCCCTCGGAATTCTTTACCAGCTGGCGGATGGAGGAATTCATAAGCGCTATCCGCGAGCGTTACCCGGACCGATTCATCATCCTGGATACCTCCAGCATCGCGGATTCACCGGATGCCCGGATCCTGACCGAACTCTGTGATTACACCATGCTCGTGGTCCCCCACGGCAAGGTCACCACCACCCAGGTGGAAAACGCCGTTGGGGGCATCGACCCCAACAAATTCGTCGGAGCCATACTGAATGCCTGAACGGACCCTTCAAGGTCCCGGTTCAAGGATGAACGGAACAAAACAAGCGGTTTTCGGTGCAGTCCTGACACTGTGGCCCATGGCGGTAGCGTGGGCGAATCCCGCCACCGTGGATGTGTTCGCGAACACCCGTTACTCGGACAACATCGACAAGCGCGCCTCCGGCAACGAGGAAGGCGATTTCCAGCATCGGGTTGGCCTGGGCATCAATAAGAACTCAGACCCCGGCACCTGCGAAACGGGCATTGGGGGCGACATCGCCTTTGTGACCTATCAACGAGGCACGAACAGCGACGAAGTCAGTGCCGACCTGGATGCTTCCGGCAAGTGCCAGCCCAATCGTAATGTCCGATGGAGCGCACGGGGCAGCGTCCGCGACGTGCGAACCACCACCCAGGCGCCGGATTCCCCGGCTAACCGTGAACGGCGCAGTTTCCTGGCAACCGGCCCCAGCTTTATTGCCTACCCGAGCCGCCTGGATACCTTGACGCTGGATGTGGAATACCAGATGACCCGCTTTCAGGAGTCCTCGGATGACGACAGTGACCGGCTCGTGACTACCGGTCGCTGGCAGCGCCTGTTCACCCGCAACCTGAACGGGGGGCTGGCGCTCAGCCAGAGCAATATCGAGTACCGGCGCACCGAGGAAGAACTGACGCGCCGGAGCGCCAACGGGTTCTTCAGCTGGCAGCGGGGCAATGGCGCCTGGAATGGGGAACTGGGCTACTCCTGGCTCGAGAGTGAGCAGGGCCCACTGGTGAACGACTCGGAAGGCATGACGGGCGAGCTGGGCTACAGCCACCAGTGGGGGCAGAGGACCAGCGCATTCGCGCAGTTCCGCCGCTCCATCACGGATGTCTCTTCAGAAGTGGATCTCAGAATACCCGGACTGGACTTGAATCTGACCGAGACCTCGGCCGTTGTGGTTACAGCGTTCACCGTCGGCGCCGGTCAGCAGTGGACAGGGCGAACCCGGACGGACCTCAGCATTTCCGCCACCCGATCCGACTATGAAGCCTCAGGCACGACCGAGGACCGGCTCAGCAGTGAGTTGGCCCTGAGCCACAAGCTCACCCCGAATCTCACAGGGCGGGGCAGTGTGGGATACGCGCGGGAGGAGTTTGGCGAGAGCGGCGATGACCAGCGGGATACCGTGCGCGGGCAACTGGGCCTGGATTACCGCCGGACGCGGGATCTCACCCTGAACGCCAGCATTGGCCACGAGACCCAATCCGCCGACAGCCAGGGCGCTCGTGACTACGACGAGAACTGGGTCCAGGTCGGTGTTCGCTACAACCTCAGGTAACCCATGAACAGCATACCCAATGCACTGACAATCGACGTGGAAGACTACTTCCACGTGGCGGCCCTTTCCGAGGTGATCAGCCCCGAGGACTGGTCCTCCATGGAATACCGCTGCGAGGCCAACACCGATCGCCTGCTGGAGATCTTCGACAACGCAGGCGTGAAGGGCACCTTCTTCGTGCTCGGCTGGGTGGCGGAAAAATCCCCGGCGCTGGTGCGGCGCATCGCCGCAGCCGGCCACGAGATCGCCAGCCACGGCTACAGCCACCAACTGGTCTACAACCAGACGCCGGAGGTCTTCCGCGAGGAAACCATCAAATCCAAGGCCCTGCTGGAAGACCAGGTGCAGCAGCCCGTGAACGGCTACCGCGCCGCGAGCTATTCCATTACCAATGAGTCCCGCTGGGCGCTGGACATCCTGGCCGAGGCCGGCTTCACCTGGGATTCCTCCATATTCCCGGTCCACCACGACCGCTACGGCATGCCTGGCACCCCCCGCTGGCCCCACCGCCTGACCACGGACAAGGGGTACGAGCTGACCGAGTTCCCGCTGACCACCCTGAAGCTGGCGGGTTACACCCTGCCCATTGCTGGGGGCGGCTACTTCCGGCTCTACCCCTACGGCTTCAGCCGCTGGGGCCTGGCCCGCGCCAATCGGGAAGGGCAACCCTTTATCTTCTACCTGCACCCCTGGGAGATTGACCCAGAGCAGCCCCGTTTCAACGTCAGCCGGTTCTCAAAGTTCCGCCACTACAACAACCTGGACAAGTGCGAAGCCCGCCTTAAGAAGCTCGTGAACGACTTCAACTTCACCACCGTCGCCAACGTCCTGGAAATGCAATCCTCTGCAGGAGCGTGCTCCGCACGCGATAACCCCTAACATGCTCGAATTCCTCTTCTGGCTTTCTGCCGTCCTGGTTGTCTACATCTACATCGGCTACCCCGCCCTGATGGGCCTGCTGGCCCTGAACAAACGCCCCGTGGCCTATGACGACAGCTATCAACCCAATGTTTCCATCCTCATCGCCGCTTACAACGAGGAGAAGGACATTGCCGAGACGCTGGAGAACAAGATCACCCAGGAATACCTCAGGGACCGCCTGGAAATCCTCGTTGTCTCCGACGAATCCGACGACGACACCGATGACATCGTCAAGCGCTACGCCCGCACGTCGGACATCACCATCCGCCTCTTCCGCCAGACCCCCCGCCAGGGCAAGACCGCCGGCCTCAACCTCATTGCTCCCGAGGCCAAGGGCGAGATCATCATCTTCTCGGACGCCAACTCCCAATGGGCCCCGGACGCCGTGGCCAAGCTGGTGCGCAACTTTGCGGACCCGGAAGTGGGCTATGTGACGGGTAAGATGGTCTATACCCACGACGACGGCTCGCTGATGGGCGACGGCTGCAGCAGCTACATGAAGTACGAGAACTGGCTGCGGGAAAAGGAAACCGCCGTGGGCTCCATCGTGGGCGTGGACGGCGGAATCGACGCTATGCGACGCAATCTTTACGAACCGTTGAGCCCGGACCAGCTTCCGGACTTCGTCCAGCCCCTGAAGGTGGTGGAGAAGGGCTGGCGTGCTATCTACGAACCCGAGGCATTGCTCAAGGAAAAGGCCCTGAAGGACTCGGACAGCGAGTTCGCCATGCGCGTGCGCGTTTCGCTTCGGGCGGTTTGGGCACTGTACGACATGAGGCAGCTACTCAATCCGTTCAGCCACGGCCTGTACGCGTTCCAGCTTCTGTCCCACAAGGTGTTGCGGTACTACGCATTCGTACCGTTGGTAATACTGGCATTGGTTTCCACTGTGCTGTCCAACGACGGTGCCTGGTACACGCTAGCGTTCTGGGTCCAGCTAGGCTTTTACGGTGTGGCCTGGGCAGGGCACAGGAAAGAGGGCAAAGGGGAAGAGCTCTCGAGCCTCTTTGCGATACCGTATTACTTTGTGCTTCTCAATCTGGCTTGCCTTTACGCCGCCCAGGCATTTCAGCGCGGAGAGAAGCGGACGACCTGGGCGCCAAGGAAAGGTTAACTCTATGGGAATGAAAGCCAGTTTATTCCGAAAGCTGCCGCCTTCCGTTAAGCAGGAAGTGCGCCGGTGGCGCTATGGCAAGCTTATTGACCGGAATCGATTCCGCTTGACCTGCTCCCCTCTAGCGTTCGTGATTCCGAGCGGGAACCTCTATCAGTGTCAAATGACCTCTGAAGGCGGAGACTTTGTGATTAAGGGCTACCCGTTCAGGAAGTTCCTGCTTCAGGAATTTCGAGTCAGTTTCGTGAAGATCGATGCTGAATGCTGTGATGCGCAGATTGTCAGAGAGTGTGCCGGCATCATTTCGAGAGATCGCTCGGCTGTAATAGCTCCCTCCGCTTCAGTTACAGAGCTATGAAAGTCTTGCATTTGATCGACAGTGGCGGGCTTTATGGGGCCGAAAAGATGCTGTTGAGTTTGGCCACCGAGCAGCAAGCGCTCGGACTGGATATAACTATTCTGAGCGCCGGAGAGCCTGGTTGCGGTGAGAAGCCGCTGGAGATGGAAGCTCAGCGCCTTGGATTACCGATTATTCAATGGCGAATGAGGCCCGGCATCAACCTCCCTGAAGCGAGGAAGATTATCAGGTGGGCGCGAGAGCAGGACTTTCACGTTATGCATTCCCATGGTTACAAGTTCAATATCCTGGCCGGACTCTGGCCCCGGGGTATGCGTCCCCCATTGGTTACTACCCTGCACGGCTACGTTCGAACGCCCCGATTCTCAAAGATGTGGCTTTATGAGTGTGCTGATCGGTTTATTCTGCGCCGCATGCAGGCGGTGGTTCTGGTTGATGAAAGCATGAAGGCGGATCTGGGCCGGGGAATGCACAAGTCTGGACGTGTTCACGTCATTCCGAACGGGGTGGATATTTCGGATATTGAAACTCGAGCTCAAACAGAACTGGCCCTGGAATTAAGCTGCTTTCTCCAAGCTCACACACCAGTAATCCTCGGTGTTGGCCGTCTTTCCAGGGAGAAGGCTTTCGACAGGCTGATAGAAGCCTTTTCAACACTCAGCCAGCACCATCCAAAGGCTGGGCTCCTGATTGTGGGGGAAGGCAGACTAAGAGCTGAACTTGAGGCCCTGGTTCGGAACCACAACCTAGGGGATAGAGTTCTGATGCCGGGATATTGCGATAATGTACCCGCTCTGATGGCCCGTGCCACTGCACTCGTCATTCCGTCCCGAACAGAAGGGCTTCCCATCACGCTCCTTGAGGCGATGACGCTGAGGCTGCCGGTCATTGCGTCTTCGGTCGGTGCAATGCCGCAGGCGTTGGAGAGCGGGAAGGGAGGTAAGGTGCTTCGGGAACCTTCTGCTGGGAACATTGCAATTGCACTGGGGGAATGTCTGGGCGAGGTTGAGCAGACAAGCCATAAAGTTAGACGTGCAAGGCAAAAGCTAAAAAGTGATTACTCCGCGAGTGCCATGGCCGCCACTTACAATGATCTCTATCGCCGGATGCTTGTTTAATGCGGGTTGTCCTAGTCTTAAGGTATCTTCTCGCGCGTGGCCTTTTCTTTTTTACAGGGCTGCGAATCGGGTACTGGCGCCAGGCAGTTGAACGCGCATGGTCGGTCGAGTCCAGGGAGCAATACCTTGAGTCGACACTGCGTACATCTAACCTGAGAGATGCTGCGGGCAACTTGATCAGTACACTTCAGGGACTGGAGAAAGCACCGATCCTAACGAAAAAAGATTTCATCCAGTCAGGCTCAACACCCCGTCAAAAAGCCAGATTTCATAGGCACACAGCTGGCAGTAGTGGCACCCCGACCGATGTGTGGTTGAATCGTAATGAATTGGGGCGGATGCTCGGCGTACGGGATTACTGCTATCGCCATTGCGGGATCCGCGTCGGCGATCGTGAGGGGCGAATTTGGGGAAGGCCTGAGAGAGGGTTGAAGAGCATTATCAAGCAATTCCTTCTCAACCGGCAAGTTTTTCACCCATCTGGACGCTTCCTGAAGGAAGAGGTCGAGCGCCTCATCCAGTGGCGTCCAACGTATCTGTATGGCTATGCGTCATTGCTTCTTGAGTGCGCCCAGGAAGTCGAGCGTTCAGAACGATCCATACCAGGACTAAAGTGCGTCATTGTTACGGCTGAGACCATTATTCCTAGCCAGAAGGCCTTCCTGGGGAGGGCTTTTAATTGCTCGGTCCACGAGGAATACGGTGCCTCAGAGTTCGACATCATTGCCTTTGAGTGCGGGGACGGGCATCGGCACTTGGTTAACCCGTGGCTAATCATTGAATCAGGACCGGAGGCTCAGGCCTTGGTAACGGATGTTTCTAGGAAGACACAGTCACTGATTCGCTACGAGTTGGGTGACGTCCTCCAGATGAACTCCACGGAATGCCATAGCTTGGGTGATCATCAAGTAATTTCTGTGCTTGAGGGGCGCCTCAGCAATCAATTCGCTGTCACCGCCCAGTCTGAGAAGTTCCACGCCGTGGAATTTGGTCATATTATAGAACGGTATCAAAGTGATTTTGGAGATGTCTTTCAGTTCACCTTCATTCAAGACGTTCCAGGGCGTTTTAGGCTTGAATGTTCCCCAATTCCGGAGCAAGGCATAGAAGTTGTCGCAAGATACGTGGAAGATATGATTCTTAGGAAAACTGGATATTCGATTCAAGTGATAACTAATAAAGAACCTAATAGATCAGAAAAAAAGAAAACGTATTTTGTAGCTGGTGATACCTAGTATTTGGAGCGAAACAGGAATTTATGCCAACACCAACTCTTAGAATTGCAGCAGTAGGTGATATATCGTTAGGGGATCATCCAGTTAGAGCGGGATTTGGAACCCGTAAATTACTCTCCAAAAGAAGAGCGGAGTTACTCAAAGATGTAAAGGACCTCATAGGTAAAGCTGACTTAACAATCGGAAATCTCGAAACGGTTGCATCTGATATTGGGTATGATCCTGGTAGTATCGCTTCACATGAGATGCGTGGATCTCCTTCTTCCGTTAGTATTTTGAAAGAATCTGGCTTTGATATTCTTGGCTTTGCAAACAACCATGCAATGCACCATGGGAGAGATGCATTTATTGACACGGTCCGTAACCTCCGGAATGAGGGGTTGGAGGTCATCGGTTTGGAAGAGGTTCCTGGCAGAACCAACCTGTACGTAGCCGATGGACCTGGTGGCACTCAGACATGCTTTTTTGCCGTCTCCATGAGGCCCGAAGAGAGAGCCGAAGGACCTCTTCCTTATAGCCAGAGAGAGAGCGAGGAAAAGATAATCAACGAAGTTCTAGAAATTCGTGAGACCCAAAACGGATTTATCATCTGTTTCTTGCATTGGGGACTTGAGTTTCTGGACTATCCATCGCCAGATCAGCGAAGGTTCGCACATCGGCTCATTGATGCTGGTGTTGATGTTATCATTGGACATCACTCACATGTTCTACAGCCCTATGAATACCATAATGACGGTTTGATCTGTTACTCGCTCGGAAATTTCCTTTTTGACTTATGGAATCCTGAATTCAAGGAAACTGTGATTGCATTTATTACCTTGCAAGAAGGGGTACGACCGGAGATCTGCTTTGAGCCCGTTGTCATCGGAGAGGATTGTGCCTTGATGGTGCCATCTTCTGCCGCGGATAGCAATAGGATTTATAACCGATTAGACCCTAGCACTCCTAAGACTCTTAGCGATTCGTTGATAAGCCACGAAGAGTATGAAGCAATCTACAGAAAAAAAGAATTGGAATTTCGATACTCCAGTTACAAATTCTTTATCAAAAATATTTTTAGGTATCCGATGGTTTTCGTCTATCAATCATTGTTAAGAACACTGTTTAGGCGTCTTTCCGGGGAGTAAATATAAAACACGTATGTCTGATTAATTTGGAGATTTCTAATATGTATTTTCTTTTGGTGTATAAAGAAGACTACCCGTGGGACGTGCGTGTTGAAAAGATCACTCGAACCCTGAATGACCTTGGATACTCAGGGGGAGTCCTTGCTAGAAACAGGAGTTGTAGAGTTTCTGAAGAGTGTTTGGATGGTATTCTGGTAAATAGGCTGCCAAAGATTTCCTCTGTCCCGGCGTTTATTCGTTTTCTCATAAACCTGCCGCTGTGGTTTAATCCGGTTTGGATCTGGTCTATCTATTCTCTAACCAAGAGGAATAGTTATAAAGTAATAATTGTTAGAGACCTCCCATTAGTCAAAGCGGCGATTGTTGTCGGAAAAATTACAGGAACCAAAGTAATATATGATATGGCTGAGTGCTACCCGTTAATGTATGATTCAATTCAGTCAGTTGGCTCAAACGGAATAAGCTCTCGGCTCCTTAAAAACAGTCATCTCGCAGCTTTATATGAAAAGGAGTGTGTTCACAAGGTTGATTGGGTGTGGGTTATGATTGAGGAGTCCAGGGATCGATTGATAAATAACCTTGGCGTTCCCCCAGATAAGGTAAGTATAGTTAGTAATACTCCAATACTGAGGGAAGAACGCGATTACTCAGGATATCACAATGATAGAAAGGTGAGGATCGTATATGTCGGTTTTCTCAGCCTGCTCCGAGGCCTTGATTTGTTGATCGAAGGGGTAAGTGCTTTTTGTGAATTAGAAGATCGGTCTAAGATTTCTGTTGATATCATTGGCAAAGGTAAAGAGGCTGAATCTCTCAAGGAGTTGGTCAGGCAACGAGGGGTCGCAGATGTAGTAACGATCCATGGTTGGTTAGAGCAAGATGAGGTCGACCGACTGGTACAGAGTTCGAATGTTGGAGCACTGACCTATCGGAACTGTAGCCATTGGAATCATACGATCCCAAACAAGCTCTTTGATTATATGGCTGCTGGCCTGCCTGTGCTTGCTGGAGATATTAAGCCAATCGCTCGGATAATGGCGGAATGTGAGTGTGGGCTTGTCGCTGATGCAACAGATAAGGGTGAAATTGCGCGAAACCTAATAAAGCTCAGTGATCCCGCGTATAGGAATATTTTGGGAGAAAATGGGTACCAGAAGTACCGGCAGAGGTATAATTGGGACCGGGAAGTGTCCGTTATCCAAAAAGATCTAGATACGCTGTTGAACGGTGTTCAGGTGACAGCGAGCAATTGAAGCAAACTGGCCCGGATTTCTAATGAACTGGCCTCTAATCCTGGCTCTTGGTCCCGCCAGACGTCACCAACTGGTTTTAAATCCGGGGATTTTGAGGCCAACGTTCTGGATTTCTGGCCTTCCACAGTGCTCGATGAACCTGGCAATCTTTTCCGGGCTCAAACGCTCGCCCAAAAGGACACTGCCGCAGATAATGTTCAAAACTGTCACTGTACCGATTCGATGGCGGGTGGATTCGGGGGCGATACCACCCTGAAAGGGTGACCCTCTGGATTTTTCACACCACTGCGGTCAAAAATGAAGAGATAATATGTATTATCATCCGTGGATAGCTGACCTCGAGTAAAGGCGAATTCCATTCTATTTTGGGACCAACTTATTGGTCGCTGCAACTCGTAGGAAGTTGCTGACTCGAGGTTCTTTGAATCGGCTACGATGACTCGTTGCCAGGAGCTATCCATGTAAGGTTCACTGATTTCGAAGGTGTTCAGCCCGAAGTCTCCAGTGTTTTGACCTACCAATTGAAGGGTTGGACTGGATTCGAAATGTTCAACGACGGAGGGATCAAAGCTGAAGCTTCCTTTCTTTTCGAAATTAACCCAGTACTCGGCAGTGCCGCGAGATTTATCAATCATGAATTCCATTAAATTCCAGGCTTGGGGTTTCAGGTCGGGTCGAAAATCGTCGTTGCCCCCGTCGCCAGGCCCCGTGCTTGAAGCAACATAAATCCTGTTAAGTGCCCAAGAGGCCCGAATGCCGCTGTTGCCGCCGCCTGTTTCCCAGATGCGCGCGTATTTTTCTGGACTGGTGAATGAATCAATCGTTCCGGTGTCCTCTGAAATGTAAGCCTCTGCACCAGTCGATTGCCCAACCAGCGTTTTGCCTGCGAGCCGCAGGAGGTTCGACATGGTGTCAAACTCGACTTCGAGCCATCCGTCGTCGTTGATGCCGATAACCCAGCCATCGACATCAATACCTTGCGCGCCACCGCCGGGAACAACAAAGCGCTCGCCGCGGGTTAATTCGGACTCCCCAAAGTCGAAGTTGCCGTCAATTCCGGTCGGCTTTATCTTTACATGGCGGTTAGGATGAAATTCAGTTCGAATCCACCAGGATACGTATATTTGGGTGTTGCCGTCGGGACGGGCGAATCGCCTCAAGTCTGGATC
>NZ_CAJXMA010000027.1:0-31119 GCF_913056445.1 uncultured Halovibrio sp. | reverse complement strand
TCCTCCAGCATCTGGTTCCAGGCCGACGTGACGTCATCCAGCTGGGCCTTCAGCGTATCGCCGTTATCCAGGGTGTCCGCATAGTCGCTCAGAACCTGCAGCTGCTCGGTAACGGCCGCCCTGGCCTGCTGCGACTTGTCCCGGAGTCCGCCTTCGAGCTCCCGCACCCGCACCACCGTGTGGTAATCGCGGAAGCGCTGGGCACTGCGCACCAGGTCATTGGCCTCGGCAACCGCCTCTGTACCATCGATCGCCTTGTTCAGGTCATCAATGGAGGCATTCAGCTGGCTCACCAGGAGATACCCCAGTCCCGCTATAGGGATCAGGAACAGAACACTGATCAGGCTGAACTTGTAGACAAACTTCAGCCTGTTCATCAGCAGAATGGCAGGGGTCAGCAGTTTCTTCACGGTACGCCCTCCGAGCGTTCAAACACACCAGTCGTACTGGCAGGCCGGCCCTGGATCCTGCCGGCGCTATCGCCTATGTGCCGCACTCCGATGCGGCGTTATTCGATTCACAGTAGCCTCTGAATCATTCCGTGCCCGGAAGTCTAGGTCAGATATGCACCGGGACAAGCCTGATCCGTCAGTTCCATGGGCTGTTTAACGACTTTTTCCCGCGGATCTTGAGCCTTCAGGGCAGAATCCCCATGAGCGCGAGCACAGCCAGAACCGCCAGCCAGACAAGCAGGCTGCGGTTCAGCAGATGACGCACGGCCAGCAGACTCCTGTGACCGTAATCCGGCCAGCCATCCGGGTCATGGGCCTGGAAGCGGGCAGGATCCAGGGCGTAGCTTGAAAGGGCGCTGCCGGCGGCGATCAGAAGCACCTCGCCACAGCTGTCGGTCCGCCGGGGACGGCGATTACGGGGTTCACCCGACCAGCCGGAGAAGTCTCCCGCCAGGGCAAAGCTGAATGACAGCAGCCAGCGCGGCGGTACAGCGAGCCAGTGAACCCAGCGCCCGAAGCGGGCGCGGACTCTGGTGGAGGGGTAGTGGTCGCGCAGCATCAGGGCGACCAGGATCAGTACCACCCCGGCGGGGCCCAGAAGAGCGTACCAGAACAGCGGCAGGAAGTAGCGCTCAAAGGTGGTCTGGATCAGCGCACCGCACAGGCTCAGGTGAAGTTGTTCCGGCGCCAGTGCCGCGCCCCGCTGCTCCACAGGCAGCAGTGGCGAGACATGATGCCAGGCTGCCTGCATATCCCCGGTGCGCCAGGCCGCACTGTAGGCCCTGAGCGGTGCCCGCCAGCCCGGCATACCGGTACCGGCCACCAGCAGTGCGAGCGCCAGCAGGCTTGCCCAGAGCCCCCCGGCGATACCACTTGTCCCCCATGAAAGCAGACCAGTGAGAACAACGAGCAGTCCGTACAGGGGCAGCAGCCAGCGCAGCGTACCCCGCCCCCCGTCCTTCTCCGGCGGCGCATGCTCCAGGAGCCGCCTCTGCCAGTACCCCGGATCCAGCCAGCCGCGGGCATCGAGTTGCCGGCGCAGCATCCAGGCCAGAAGAATCACCAGAAGACGCATCAGCTCAGTCCCTCTGCCGTCTGTGCAATGCCCCGCCGGAGCCGCGGCCAGTCAAAGGCGGGCCCCGGATCGGTCTTGCGCTCCGGCGCAATGTCGGCATGCCCCACAACCCGGTCCGGGGTAATATACGGGAAACTGCGCATGATGCCCCGGGCCAGCGGAATCAGGCAGTCGTACTGGGCTTCCGTGTAGGGCGTGTCATCGGTGCCCTCCAGCTCAATACCAATGCCGAAGTCATTGCATTCCGCCTGGCCATTGAAACAGGAACGCCCGGCGTGCCAGGCCCGATCCAGCAGGGAAACAAACTGCACCAGTTGCCCGTCGCGCCGGATCAGAAGGTGGGCCGATACACGCAGGTTACGCAGCCGCTCAAACCAGGGGTGCTCACTGCAGTCCAGGGTGTTGCAGAAGAGGCGCTCGATGGCGTCGCCACCGAACTCACCGGGAGGGAGGCTGATACCGTGAATCACCAGCAGCGAAACGCCGGCTTCTGCAGGCCGGGCATCGTGGTTGTCCGAGGGCCTGGGTTGCGCCGCCGGCAGCCATCCCTCCGGGTTGGGCATCAGGAATTCAACAGGATCACTGGCCAATGCGCTTGCCTCACTCGCGGGTTCAGGCGGCAGTGAAGCACAGTGGCCATATTTTGCAAGAGGGAACCCGAAGCCTCAGGCGGTCTGCCCCTGGCGCAGGCTGTCGATGACCGACTCCAGGGCGCGGTCAAAGATCAGGCCATCATCCAGCATCTCGAGGGTGCCATCAGCCAGGGCCTGATTGACCTCCGGCATCATGTACTCCACCACCCGGGCGCCGTTGCGGTTAACAAAGATGTACTTGCCCGTGGCGCGGATGACCGCCGCCAGCTTGCAGCGCACAGGGCTGCCCTCAGGGGGCTGCCATGTAAGCCAGGCCCCCACGCTCAGATCCGGGGGCGTCACCGCCTCGGCTTCTTCCTCGGGCTGCTCGGGCACGACCTCGGCAGGCGCTTCAAGCGGCTGCTCCGCAGCGAGCTCATCACCGGACGCTTCGGCCAGGCCTGGGGGCGCCTCGCTGGTGAGATCCAGCTCACTGCCGCCGGTGGTCTCCTGCGGCGCTTCTTCCTTCGGTGCGGTCTTCAGGCGCTGGAGCACATCCACATGCACCAGCTCAAGCTGATGCAGGCTGCGGTCCGTTTCAAAGGGATCCCAGCCGATCTTTTCCAGGCTCTCGCGCACGCTTCGCACAATGCCGGGGATCTCACGCAACAGCACTGAGCGGGTGGAGGCCAGGAAGGGTGCTGGGTCCAGGCTCCAGAGCAGCCTGTCGGTCAGCTCGCACTGCGCCTTCCAGCCTTCGCCCTCATCACCCTCGCGCAGGTAATGCCACTTGAGCACACGGAACCAGGCACTCTCCAGAAAGCCCTGCAGGCTCTCCGGCACCGTGTACCGGGCCCGTGCCTCGCTCAGGAAACGTTCCACCTCGGCCCTGGCCTGCTCATCCCGGGCGCGCCCTTCCTCGGCATCGCGCAGGCGCTGCTCCACCAGTTCACGCCGCCGCCGATCCTTCTCCATGAAGGCCGTGAAGTCGTCCAGAACGGATTCAAAGACGCTCACGTCATCACTGTACTCATTCAGGATCCGGCTGACCGCGGATTCCATCTTCTCGTAGAGCGGATCACGGCTGCTGTCGTTGCTCTCGTTCCACGCCAGCGCCGCCGAGGACAGCTCATTGAGCAGTTTACGGGCAGGATGACCACCACGCTCGAAGAAGGCCGGATCCACAAGGGCCACCTTGACCATGGGAATCTGAAGCCGGCCTATCAGTGCCTGCATCGTCTCGGGCAGGCGGCGATCCTCAAGGATGAAATCGAACAGCATGGAAACCAGGTTGATCACGTCCGAATCCACCTGGCGCACATTGCGATCATTGCTGTTAACCAGTCCCTGAACAACAGGAACCATACCACCCGCCTGTGAGGCCTCGGCCGAGAGCTGAACACCGGAGAGCATCTGCACCAGCTCGGATGTCTGCACCGGTGTAGCCCCCTGACCAGCGCCAATGACCGGGAAGCCCTGACCGGCACCCATGGAGCCGGACGGCATGCCACCGCCCTGGCCACCGCCCGAATGCATCATCTCGATCAGGCTGCGGATGTCGGTGCCACTGGACCGCTCGGCCCCGTCACCGGCAGCCGGGCCGCTGCTGGTCTGCCCTGCCGTGCCGGCCGGCGCACCCTGACTGGTGTTGCGGCGCTGACGCTGCGGCATAGGATTCTTCAGGTTGGGCAGCACACCCTCATCGCTGAGATGTTGATTGGCCTCGGTGTACAGGTTATCCAGCTGGTTGATCAGCAGCTTGTCGAACAGCTTATAGATCACCAGCCGGGAGCGTATATCGATGGACAGCGAGGAGCAGGCCTCAGCAAGGCCGTGACAGATGACTTCCGGCCCGAGGGGATTGCGCGAGGACGCCAGGTCCGGGTTCCGCAACAGTTCCGCCACCCGCTGGCGCAGCAGCTCCACCTGGTCGGTGTAGCGGTTGCGGATGCGCTGGATCATATTGTCCACCGCCACCTGCTCTTCCAGGTCGTCGTCCTCCACCAGCGACAGCGACTCCAGGTCGGACTCCCCTTCGCTGTGCCGGCCCGGCGCGGGCTCGAAGTGACCACCTTCATTGAAGGCACGGCTCAGCCACTGCTGGAAGGCCAGGGTCATGGACTTGCGTTGCATGCGCAGTTCACGCATGGCATCAAAGTAGGTGGTTTGCTCGGCATTGGAGCGTGAGCGCTCGGACAGATCAAACAGCGCGTCATCGGCGCTGTCGAAGAAAGCGTCAAGCAGTGTGCGGAAACGGACCGCCGCCCTGTCGCGCAGGCTGATCAGCGGGGATGGCAGCTGGCGCCCTTCCCCGGACTGCCCCAGGGTGACTACATTCTCTCCACGGCTCATCTGTCTGGCTCCCGAACTTCAGCGAAACGCCGGTTGGATTTTCAACGGTTCCACTATAGAGTCGGAGCGCGTCAATCTGTGTCAGAATTTGTCACCTTTTGTGACCACCGCCAGCAAGGGCCAGACCATGATGAACCCGATCCCCGCTGCCACACTGCGTCAGGCAGTGACACGCGATGTCGCCGCCAGTATTGCCGAGGATGAAGGCTCCGGTGACCGCACCGCCGCCCTTATTGATCCGGCGCGCGTGGTCGAAGCCGGGGTCATTGTGCGTCATGAGGCGGTGGTCGCCGGCAGACCCTGGGTGGATGAGTGCTTCCGGCAGGTGGACCCGCGCCTGAGCGTGGTCTGGCACTGCAGTGAGGGGGAGCGGGTCGCCGCGGATTCGCACCTCCTCACCATCACCGGCCCTGCCCGGTCCCTGCTCACCGCCGAACGCATCGCGCTCAACTGGCTCCAGACGCTCTCCGGTGTGGCAACGCGCTGTCGCGCCTATGCAGACCTTATCGCGCATACCGGGGCCCGACTCCTGGACACCCGCAAGACCCTGCCGGGACTGCGCATCGCCCAGAAATACGCGGTCGGATGTGGTGGCTGCGCCAACCACCGTATCGGCCTGTACGACGGCATTCTCATCAAGGAGAACCACATCGCCAGCTGCGGCTCCATAACCGCCGCCGTTGAGCGTGCCCGGCAGACATCACCGGATGTGCCCCTGGAGGTGGAAACCGAAACCGAAGCGGAAGTGGCGGAGGCCATCGCTGCCGGCGCCGAACGCATCATGCTGGATGAGTTCCCGCTGGAGAGCATGGCGCGGATGGTGGAACGCTACCGTGGTCAGGCCCGCTTTGAGGCCTCCGGCGGCATCACGGAGGCGAACCTGGCGGCCATTGCGGAAACCGGCGTCGATTTCATCTCCCTGGGCGTACTGACCAAGGATGTCACGGCCGTGGACCTTTCGCTGCGCATACGGGATGAGGCCTGAACGGCACAACGGACGGTAAACGTCTATAGTGAGGGTCAGACGGGGTGCCTGCGACAGAGGAGGATCCGAAGGTGGCCGACGCGATCCGAAGCTTTCTTGCCGTGCCAGTGGGGCAATCCGTGGCGGAACCCCTGATGGCCACGGTCAACGCCTCAACCCACGCCCTGCCGCCGCTGCGGGTTACCCCATGGGCGAACCTGCATCTCACACTGGTGTTCCTGGGCGCCGTCCCGCAGCGGGTACTGGATGATCAGGTCATACCACGGGTGGGTGAACTGCTGGCCGATGCGCGCCCGGGCCGGATCCACTTCCGTCAGGTGGCGGGTTTCCCCGATCCCGGCAGCCCCCGTCACCTGGTTCTGGAAGGCTACGCCTCCCCCACCATCGAAACGCTCCAGCGCACCCTCAGGGAGGGCCTGGCAGAGACACTCGGGCATTCCCGGCAGGAACAGCAGTGGCGCCCACACATCACGGTCGCCCATTTCCGGGACCGCAAGCCGCGCCCCATAACAGCCACGCCCTGGCAGGCGGAACTGCCAGTGGCCGAGGTCTGTCTCTACGAAAGCGAGCAGGGCCTGCACGGTCCCGTGTACAGGGTGCGGGAGCGCTGGCCACTGGCCCAGGAACCGGACGAGGCCGACGCTACGGAGACCTAGCGCGCGGCCGTTACCAGCTCGTCCAGCCGCCGGAGCGCCTCGATCAGCAGGCTCCCATCCTGCTCCAGGTTCCGGAAGTATTCTTCGGCCATGGGGGCCACATCACACCAGGGAGGCATGGATTCGCCCCCTTCCAGCATGCCCTCCAGTTTGGGCAGGAACACGAACTGGACCCACTCCGGGAAGCTCATGGTATCCACGCAGAAGGGCTGCACACTGGCAAAGGCCTCGGGGGATGGCGGCACAGTGCTGTGCAGCGCCAGTTCCGAGAGCGCCTGTTCCACACTTTTCATGCTGCCGGGCAGGGCCTGGCGCGCGTGTTCCCGGTCCATTGCCATGCGCCTCAGGCTCCCAGCGGTTCCACGTCCACGGTCTCACCATTGAGCAGGCCGTAAAGGTCCTGGAAACGCGCCGTGAGGTTGTGCTTCGGCGCCATGTGGATCAGGGGCCGCCCCGCCTGGTGGGATTCCTTCATCTTCACCGAGGACGGCAGCCGGACCGGCAGCACCGGCAGCCCCTCATCCGTCAGCTCCTGGACAAGCCGGCGCGGCAGGCTGGCCTGACTCTGGAACTGGTTGGCAATGATGCCCTCAATCATCAGGTCGGGGTTGTGGTCCTCCTGAAGTTCCTGAATCTCGCCCATGATGCTGTACAGCGCCTGGCGGGAGAAATCGTCGCAGTCAAAGGGAATCAGGCAGCGCTGCGCCGCGATCAGGGCCGAACGGGTGTAGAAATTCAGCGCCGGTGCCGTGTCGATGTAGATGGCATCATAGAGATCGCTCAGGCGGCTCAGGTGGTCGCGCAGCTTGTAGATCTTGTGCTTGGCTTCCAGCTTGCGCTCCAGGTAGTCCAGCTCGGGACTCGAGGGCAGCACATGCAGGTTGGAGAACGCCGAGGCATGCACGAACTCCTCAGGGCGACGGCTGGAGATGCGGAAGGCGATGGACTGCTCCAGCAGGTCGGCCACCGTGTCCTTCAGCTCTTCCGCGGGTCTGCCAAGCAGATACTGGGTTGAATTCCCCTGTGGATCCAGGTCAACCACCAGTGTCCGCACACCACGGCTGGCACTGATGGCCGCCAGATTACTGACGATACTGGATTTCCCCACACCGCCCTTCTGATTGAAAACAACCCGGCGCATGGCTTTCCCCCTGTGTTGTTGCTGTTATCGATGAAATCCCTGCAGATCCGGAGTCTACCAGCCCAGCACCTGCCTGACGAAGGGTACCGTCAGCCGCCGCTGCTGTTGCAGCGAGGCCTCATCCAGATGGTCCAGAAGCCCCAGGAGCTGGCCCGGATCCCGGGGGGCACGACGCAGGATGTAACGGGTCACCTCCTCCGGCATGGCAAGCCCCCGGTTTTCCGCCCGCGCCCGGAGCATGGCCGCACGCTGGTCATCGTCCGGGAGGGCCAGCTGCCACACGGGCAGGGCCCTGAGCCGTGATGCCAGATCCGGCAGGGCCCAGTCCAGTGCCGCCGGCGGCTGTCGGCTCGCGATCAGAAGGCGTCCACCGGCATCCTGCACACGATTGAACAGGTGCAGCAACGCCTCCTGCCAGGCGGGATCCGCAGGCAATCCGTCCAGATCATCCAGACAGACGGGATCGAACCCCTCAAACCCCTGAAGCGCCTCCGGCGCCAGTGCCGCCGCCTCGCGCAGACTGAGCGACACCGGCTGGAGGCCGGCAGACTCCGCGGCCAGGCAGACGGCATTGAGAAGGTGACTCTTGCCCGCTCCGGCATCACCACAGAGCACCAGGGAACCGGCGTCTGCCGATACCGGCCAGGCCTGAAGCCGCTCGACCACGGCCCCGTTGGATCCGGCATGGAAATTGGCAAATCCGGCTTCATCCCGAAGCCGGATCCGCAGGGGAAACTGGGAAGGTGTCTGTGTCATGGCCCCATTCTACTGCTGCAGCGTGGCACCGCTTCCTCCGGTTTCCTCTGCCGAATCCAGCGGCACGATCTCCTGCACCTCACCACGGCCAGGCAGCATACTGCTGCCCCGCTCTTCATCCCAGCGATAGTAGAGCCTCAGCGTGTCATCCTGCGGATCAGCCGGAACCGCACCGTCCGGCGGCCCGCCCGTCAGCACCAGCCGCTCATCAAGCCCAATGTAGTCACGCAGAACGCCCAGATCACCATTGAACGCCAGGTCCAGAGTCAGATGGTCCTGCTTCACCGTGTCCACCTGCACCGACCGGATCGGCTCCAGCCCGGCCAGTGACCGGCGCACACCGGCATAGGACGCGAGTGTCCCAACACCGGTCACCCGCATACGGGCGGAACGCAGGTCCTCGCCCCTGGGCGGCGCCACGGCATAACGCCCGGCCAACCGGTCAGCCCAGGCATCTACCAGCTGCCGCACCACCATGGCACGTTCGCTGTCACGGGCAACGCCCTCCGCAACCCGGTCATCCCCTCGCCACAACTGCCAGCGTGCCCGCCAGCCACCACCGGCCCGATTGACCCTGACCGTCGCCATGAGGTCATGGGGATAGCGTCGGGAAGCCTCCTTTATAGGTCCCTGGAACAGCCCCCAGAGCTCGGACAGACTGACTTCCGCGCGATCCCGCTCATCGTGGAAGGGCAATGCCAGCGGCAACCCGCGCCGCTGGGATTCCGCCCAGAGCGGCTCTTTCCAGGGGCCCCGTTCCGCGGCAATGGCCTCCCTGTCCAGAGGCTGCATGGGTTCCGTAAGGAAGGGGGGCAGTGTGTTCTCCCGGTGGATCAGCTCACGATCACCGCGGTCATCCACCGCGAACCAGACCAGAACCCGGGGGCGATTGGCGCCCCACACCGCCACGCCCCGCTCAGCCAGCATCCGACCAACCGCGGGAGCACTCAGGGTGGCATGGAGCTCCAGCTCTTCCCCATTGCGCCGATAACTGAAGGCGTCAATGAAGCGGGTGGTGCGTCCATCCAGGGCACGCTCGCTGGCACTGTCCCCACCGGCAACCGGAACCAGCTCCCGCACCTCGGCGGGATCACCCGTGAGGCGCAGCAGCACCTGGCGCAGGGCTTCCCGGAAAGCTTCATCCCGTGCCCCCGTCCCGGTATCCTCAACCGGCACTACCGCCTGATACAGACGATCCACAACCACTGCCTGAGCTGGGCCGGCCAGCATCAACAGCAGCAGAAGACCGCCTGCCAGCAGCCCTGCCCGGAACCGATCAATGCGCTGTTCCACCCGAACTCCCATTGTCCACTGTCTCGCCCTCAAAGGTCGGCTCAGGATACAACAACCACCCCAACCACAACACCCACAGCATTTGGCCGGGGATGACCACGGTGCTAGAATCCGCGCAATGCCCGTTTCGAGGAACGCCCCATGAGCGACACCAACCAGGGAATGACCTACCGCGACGCCGGAGTCGACATTGATGCCGGCAGTGAGCTGGTCGACCGCATCGGCGAGAGCGTTGCACGCACCCAACGGCCGGAGGTTCTGGGTGGCCTGGGCGGTTTCGGAGGGGCCTTCGCGGTTCCCGAGGGCTATAAGGAACCCGTGCTGATCTCCGGGACCGACGGGGTCGGCACCAAGCTCCGACTGGCCATGGACACGGAGCGCCACGACCGCATCGGCATCGACCTGGTGGCCATGTGCGTGAATGACATTATCGTCACCGGTGCCGAACCTTTGTTCTTCCTCGACTACTACGCCACCGGCAAGCTCAACAATGACATCGCCGCCGACGTCATCAAGGGCATCGCAACCGGCTGCGAGAATGCCGGCTGCTCGCTGGTTGGCGGCGAGACCGCGGAAATGCCCGGCATGTATCAGGGCAACGACTACGATCTTGCCGGCTTCTGTGTGGGCATTGTGGAGCGCAAACGCCTGATCGATGGCAGCCGCGTGGAGGCCGGTAACGCCCTTATTGGTCTTGGTTCCTCGGGGCCCCACTCCAATGGCTACTCCCTGATCCGCCGCATCCTCGAGCACACCGACGCGGACCTGAAACAGTCCGTGGGCACGGAGACCCTGGGCGAGGCCCTGATGGCCCCCACCCGTATCTATGTGAAGCCGCTTCTGGAGATACTGCACCAGTTCGACGTCCGGGCCATGGCCCACATCACCGGTGGCGGACTCACGGAAAACGTGCCGCGCGTGCTGCCCGAGGGCACGGAAGCAGTCATCGACACCCACAGCTGGCAGTGGCCGGACGTCTTCCAGTGGCTCCAGCGCGCCGGCAACGTGGCCACCGACGAGATGTTCCGGACCTTCAACTGCGGCATCGGCATGGTGGTCTGCATTCCGGAGACCGAGCGTGACCAGGTTCTGGAAACCCTCAATGACGCGGGCGAGGACGCCTGGCTCCTGGGCTATATCCAGGAATCCGATGACCCAGCGGGTGTCCGCTTCGTCCCCGACAACGACGAACGCTGATGCCGGACACCCTGCCGCGTATCGTTGTCCTCATTTCCGGGGGGGGAACCAACCTTCAGGCACTGATTGATGCCGAGGCCGCCGGTACGCTGGATGGCACCATTGCCGGCGTCATCAGCAACCGTACCGGCGTCAAGGGCCTGGATCGGGCTGAAAACGCCGGCATTCCCGCTCAGGCCATTCCGCACCGCGACCATGACAGCCGGGAATCCTTCGACCAGGCCCTGATGGCCGCCATTGATGGGTTCAGGCCGGATCTGGTGGTCCTGGCCGGCTTCATGCGCATTCTTACGGACGCTTTCGTACAGCACTACCAGGGGCGGCTGCTCAATATCCACCCCTCGCTGCTGCCGGCCTGGCCCGGCCTGCACACCCATCGCAAGGTGCTGGAGGCTGGGGAAAAGGAGCACGGCGCCACCGTGCATTTCGTCACCGAGGAACTGGACGGTGGCCCACGCATCATCCAGGGCCGGGTCCGGGTACACCCTGACGATAACGAGGACAGCCTGGCAGGCCGCGTGGGCGTGCAGGAGCGCCGGATCTACCCAGAGGCCGTACGCTGGTTCTGCCAGGGACGGCTGCGCCTGGTGCAGGGTCGGGCGCAGCTCGACGGCACGCCCCTGGACGAACCGGTGGACCCCGACTCCCAAAACACTTGAGCCGGTCACAGGGTTCTCATAGGGTATAAGCAAACCGTCCAACAAGGGATGCTGACATGGACCCGATCCGCCGCCTGGTGCTCACACTCGCTGCCGCCGCCGTTCTGCCTTCCGCCGCTTTCGCGCAGGACCTGGGCCTCTACCCCATGACCACCACCTATGGCGCGGAGCTCGAACGCGGCATCACCATCAGTGGCGAAGCCACGCGTTCACTGGAACCCACGGACACCGGCCGCTGGATCTACCGTTTTGATGTGGACTCCTTCGTGGCGGATATCCGCGAGTCCAGCCGGTTCCGTTTCGAGGACCAGACCGTGATCTCAGAGCGGTACCGCTACAGCCTGGAAGGCTTCTTCCTGTCCAACCGCTACAAAAAGCTCGATTTCAACTGGGATGAAAGCGTCATTGTGGACCGGGTGAACGACCAGCGCACGGACATGAGTGACCACCCGGATGTTCAGGACCAGCTCGGGGCCCAGCTCCAGCTCTGGGTGGACCTGCGCGCCGGCAGGGAGACGATGGAGTACGTAATCCCGGACGAGGGCGAATTCAAGGATTACCAGTTCGAAGTGCTGCGTGAGGAGACCCTGGATACCCGCGAGTTCGGCAAGGTCGAAACCGTAGTGGTGGAACGGGTGCGGGACGAGGACTCACCCCGCACCACCCTGATGTGGTTCGCCCCTGAATGGGATCACCTGCTGGTGCGGCTGGAGCAAACCAATGACGAGGGCGAGGACTTCGAGATCTACCTCAAGAGCGCCACCCTCGACGGCGAACGCATTCAGCCCTGAGCCCAGGCCCGCTTAACTTCCTCGGCAATGGCCTGGAGACCGCGGGCCACGTCCGCCGCGTCCTGGGAATAGGTCACACGCAGGCACTCATGCTGGTGGCGCCAGCCCTCGTCCGGAAGCCCTGGGAAGAAGTAGTGCCCTGACACCACCAGCACCCCCCTGGCCTTGAGCCGCTTGTAGAGCTCCAGACTGCTGATGGGCAGATCAGGGAACCAGAGCCACAGGAACATGGCGCCCTCCGGCTTGTGGACCCGCCAGGGGCACTCATCACCCATGGCTTCCCGGAAGGCTGCCACGGCAGCCTCCATCTTGCGCTGGTAGACGGGCTGCACCAGATCCCGGCTCATGCTGATGATCTCGCCACTGCGCACCAGCGGCTCCGCCAGCATGGCGCCGAAACTCCCTGTGGCCAGGTTCATGATGGCGTTCACACCTGACAGGGCCCGGATCACCGGCTTGTCGGCGATCACGATACCGGTGCGCGCCGCCGGGATACCCAGTTTTGAGAGGCTCAGGCAGAGGATATGCTGGGGTGTCCAGCGCGGGGATGCCTCGGTATACATCAGGTCCGGGAAGGGCGAGCCATAGGCGCCGTCCACGATCAGCGGAATATCATGTTCCCACGCCAGCTCCTCAAGGCCCAGCATTTCGCCATCGGTCAGCACGTTGCCGGTCGGGTTGGTTGGGCGGGACACGCAGATGGCGGCCGTGTCTTCCGTGATCTCGAGCTGCGAGAAATCCACCCGGTACTTGAACTGATTGTCCCCCAGCTCCTCGATTTCAGGGCGGACCGCGTGGAACAGGCCCGGCGTCAGCCCGGCATCGCCATAGCCGATATACTCCGGCGCCAGCGGCAGGAGTATGTGCTTGTGGCTGCCGTCCGGATGTTCACCGGCCAGCATGTTGAACAGCATGAAGAACGCGGACTGGCTGCCATTGGTCAGCCCCACGTTCTCCGTGGTCAGCCCCCAGTCGTATTCCCGGTTGAGCAGTTCAACCAGGCTGGCAATGAACTGCTTCTCGCCCTGGGGTGGGTCGTAAACGCCCGTCAGGCGCCGGAACTGCTCCGGATCGTCCACCAGCTCCTTCATGATCGCCTGCAGCCGGTCTGTCACCTCCGGAAGATGGCCCGGGTTGCCCCCGCCCATCATGACCACGTCGCCACCGGAGGCCATGGCCTCGCCCAGATCGTCCATCAGCGAATTGATGCCGGCGTCCTCGCCCAGCTTCTGACCGAAGGATGAGAGTTTCATGCAGGCTCCCGTTCAGGATTGGTTCGCGTTCGCCCAGCGCTCCGGGACTTCCAGGCCCAGGCTGCTGACACCGTCGTTGTGCGCCATCTCGTGCAATTCATTCAGGGTTTCGCCATCCGGTGCCGGGGCACGACGCAGCGTCTCGGCCAGGGTCTTCTGGAACGATTTTTCCGCTTTCACCAGTTCATGCCCGTCGAACAGCTTCACCAGCGCGTCGTCCTCCAGCCCCTCGCCCTCGGTGACCTCGATGAAGGTGGTCACCGTCTCCAGGGCCCGGGCTGCCGCCTCAAAGGCGCGTTTCTTTTCCGGGTTCACATGGCACAGGAAGGCCTGCTCCAGCAGGTGCCAGGCATCCATGGCCGGGGCCACCCCGTAGAAATCATACTCGGCGGGGTCCGGATACACATCTTCCAGGCGGGTGAGCTGCTTCAGAGGGTCCACGTCATGGTCCTTGATGGCCAGCATCCGCCACCCCCAGTCCAGGGCATCCCGGAAGCGGTCACCCCACTCGGGTTCGGTGATCTCGGCAAAGAGCGCGTAGTTGGGGAAAGCCCTTTCAGCCAGCGCCAGTATGAAAGCGTACTGGCGCCAGCCGGTCAGGCGGTTCATTTCCCGCTGCCACTGCTTCGAGTTCATGGGCCGCTCCCGGCGTTCAGGTCTTGGGCAGGGTCACGCCACGCTGGCCCATGTACTTGCCCTTACGGTCCGCGTAGCTGGTCTCACAGACCTCATCGGACTCCAGGAACAGCATCTGGGCCACCCCTTCGTTGGCATAGATGCGCGCGGGCAGGTTGGTGGTATTCGAGAACTCCAGGGTTACCTGCCCTTCCCATTCCGGCTCCAGCGGTGTGACGTTGACGATGATCCCGCAGCGGGCATAGGTGGACTTGCCCAGGCAGATGGTGAGCACGTTGCGCGGAATCCGGAAGTACTCCACGGTCTGCGCCAACGCAAATGAATTGGGCGGGATAATGCACGATTCCCCGGAAATGTTGACGAAACTGTCCTCGTCAAAATTCTTGGGATCGACCGTGGCCGAATGAACGTTGGTGAAGATCTTGAACTCGGAGCTGCAACGCACGTCGTAGCCGTAGCTGGAGGTACCGTAGGAGATGACCTTGCCCTTGTCCGCAGTCTCCTTGATCTGACCGGGCTCGAAGGGTTCGATCATGCTGTATTCCTCCGCCATCCGGCGGATCCAGCGATCGGATTTGATGCTCATGCTGCGTCAACGTCCACGATTGGATGATTGGGATAGCCGGGAATCATACCGCAGCTGACACAGGCACCGAAAGTCAGGGACCGGAAGCCGCTCCGTTGCGGCGCTGCTTGCGCAGGCGACGGCGGGCAAGAATCCATCGCGAGAGGCCATGGGTCGCCAGATAGCCGCCCACCGCGAACGGCACGGCAACGATCAGGCTCCCGATGATGGTGAACGTCATGGTGTCCCCCGCCCGCTCGAACATCCATGAGGGGATGAAATCCATGGACACCGGCAGCAGCACGGTCAGCAGCTCACCCAACTCGTGGAACCCCCAGTAGAGCGGCGCCATGGTGATCGGATTGCTCAGCCAGGACACGGCAAAGGCCGCCGGAAAGTTGCCCCGCAGCACCACACAGCCGATGATCATGAAAATCGTCTGGAAACCCACCGTGGGCGTCAGGCCCACGAACAGACCGACGCTGACGCCACGGGCCGCCGACTCAACGCCGCCTCTGAGGCACCCGGTCACGTACAGCAGATGCCACAGACGGGGGTGGCCCACCAACCAGTTATGGCCGCGGCGTCGGAGGACCCGGTAACGGGCCTGGAGTGTGGGGAATCGTTTCATACGCCCCTGGCCAATGGATGCTGGAGACTGCAAGCGCACCGTTTATAACTCAATGGTTACCCTCCAGGCCATTAAGACTCGTTTACGACCTGTAATCAGGAACTCATTGCGGCGATGGGGGAGCTGGTATCCCGCTCCCGCTGCGACAGTGCCGCTCCCACCCGCCGGGCGAGATCAGCGTAGATCCGCGAGACTTCCGAGTCCGGTTCCGCCACCACCGTCGGGTTGCCCCCGTCAGTCTGCTCCCGGATGGTGCGGTGCAGCGGCAACTGCGCCAGAAGCGCCACATCATAGTCCGCGGCCAGGCGTTCGCCACCGTCACTGCCGAACAGCGGATCATGATGCCCACAATGGCTGCAGATGTGCGTGCTCATGTTCTCAACCACGCCCAGCACCGGGATATCCACCTTGCGGAACATCTCGATGCCCTTCTGGCCATCCATCAGCGCCATGTCCTGGGGCGTGGTGACCACAACCGCACCGGTCACGGGCACCTTCTGCGCCAGGGTCAGCTGGATATCGCCGGTGCCTGGCGGCATGTCCACCACCAGGTAATCCAGATTATCCCACAGGGTCTGCCCAACCATCTGCTGGACAGCACCGCTGACCATGGGCCCGCGCCAGATCATGGGAGTTTTATCCGTGATCATGAAAGCCATGGACATGGCCTGGATACCGTGGGCCTCAATCGGTACGAAGTATTTCTCCTGCTTCGTCTCCGGCCGGGTGCCTTCGGGGATCCCGAGCATCACCCCCACGTTCGGCCCGTAGATGTCCGCATCCAGGATGCCCACGCGCGCGCCCTCGCCCGCCAGTGCCAGAGCCAGGTTCACGGCGGTTGTGGACTTGCCCACGCCACCCTTGCCGGAGGCCACGGCGATAATGTTGCTCACCCCACCCATGGCATGCAGATCGCCCTGAGCCTTGTGGGGATGGATGTTGTGACTGGTGGTGATGCGCACATCCTCCACGCCTTCCACATCCTCGATGGCATGGGTCAGGAGCGACCGGGCACCGCCCGCGATGCCATTCCATGCATAGCCCAGCTGGACCTCAAAGGACACCGTACCGTCCTCAATGGACAGATTCCGGATGGCCCCCAGCGACAACAGGTCCTGCTTAAGATAGGGGTCCGTGTACTGGCGGATCGCCTGTTCGACCGCGCTCTGGTCAATATCCGTCATGCTGCTCCCGAAACAAAGGATTCCAATGCCTCAATGATACGCCCGGCGCGGGGGAGGCTGCCATACAGGCGGGATGAAAAAAACGCGGCTGAGCGGTATCATCGGCAACTCCAAAACCAATCACACGGAGCCAGCCAACCCCCATGAGCGAGCCGAGCGCCCATCGCCGCGACATCCTGGTCACCAGTGCCCTGCCCTACGCCAATGGCCCCATCCACCTGGGCCATCTGCTGGAGTACATCCAGAGCGACATCTGGGTGCGTTACCAGAAGCTGCGGGGGGAGAACTGCCACTATGTCTGCGCGGACGACGCCCACGGCACCGCCATCATGCTCCGGGCGGAGCGCGAGGGGATTACGCCGGAACAGCTGATCAGCCGCATCCAGGCCGAACACGAGCGTGACTTTGCCGGCTTTCTGGTCGAATTCGACAACTACTACTCGACCCATTCTGAGGAAAACCGCGAGCTGTCCTCCTACATCTACCAGAAACTGCGCGACCGCGGCCATATCGCAACGCGCAGCATCACGCAGGCCTACGATCCCGAAAAGGGCATGTTCCTGGCAGACCGTTTCATCAAGGGCACCTGTCCGCGCTGCCGCACCCCGGACCAGTACGGCGACAACTGCGAGGCCTGCGGCGCCACCTACACGCCCATGGAGCTGATTGAACCCAGATCCGCGCTCTCCGGCGCTACGCCCGAGGAGCGCGAGTCCGAGCATTTCTTCTTCACACTGCCGGACTTCGCCGACTTCCTGCGGGACTGGACCAACAGCGGCGCTCTACAGCCCGGCATGGCCAACAAACTGGCGGAATGGCTCGACGCCGGCCTGCACGACTGGGATATCAGCCGCGACGCGCCCTACTTCGGTTTCGAGATCCCGGATTCCCCCGGCAAGTACTTCTACGTCTGGGTCGATGCCCCGGTGGGCTACCTGGCCAGCTTCCAGAACCTGTGCAACCAGCGTGGCGACATTGACTTCGACCATTACTGGCGCGAAGACTCCACCGCCGAGGTCTACCATTTCATCGGCAAGGACATCGTCAACTTCCACGCCCTGTTCTGGCCGGCGATGCTCAAGACGGCCGGGTTCCGCACGCCCACGGCCATCAACTGCCACGGCTTTGTGACCGTGAACGGCCAGAAGATGTCCAAGTCCCGCGGCACCTTCATCATGGCGCGCACCTACCTGGACCACCTGCATCCGGAGTACCTGCGCTACTACTTCGCGGCCAAGCTCACCGCCGGTGTGGACGACATGGACCTGAACCTGGATGACTTCATCCAGAAAGTGAATTCGGACCTGGTGGGCAAGGTGGTCAACATCGCCAGCCGCAGCGCCGGTTTCATCACCAAGCAGTTCGAGGGCCGCCTGGGCTCTGAAATCACCGAACCGGAGCGGCTGAAGGAATTCACCGACGCCGCCGAAGAGATTGCGGGCTATTACGAGGAACGGGAAATCGGCCGCGCCATGAAGCGTGTGATGGAACTGGCCGACCGGGCCAACCAGTACGTGGACGAGCAGAAGCCCTGGGTCCTGGCCAAGGACGAGACCACCCGCGACCAGGTCCAGGCCATCAGCACCAATGCGCTGAACATGTTCCGCATCCTTATGACCTACCTGGCGCCCGTGCTGCCGGAAACTGCGCGCAACGCGGAGGCTTTCCTCAACACCAGCCTGGACTGGCGCCGGCTTGAGGATCATCTGCTGGATCACGGAATCAACAAGTTCAAGCCGCTGATGAAGCGCATCGACTCCAAGCAGATTGAGGCCATGCTCGAAGCCTCGAAAGAAGACGTGGCCCAGGATCAGCAGACCACCCAACAGCCCGCACAATCGCAGAAGGAGACCCCGGACGTGGAGCCCATTGCCGACCAGATCGAGTTCGATGACTTCGCGAAGGTGGACCTGCGGGTGGCCAAGATTGAGAACGCCGAGCATGTTGAGGGCGCGGACAAGCTGCTGAAGCTGACACTGGATATCGGGGCGGAAGAGCGCCAGGTGTTTGCGGGCATCAAGACGGCCTACGCACCTGAGGACCTGATCGGGCGGCTGACGGTGATGGTGGCGAACCTGAAGCCGCGGAAGATGAAGTTCGGGGTGTCCGAGGGGATGGTTCTGGCGGCCGGGCCCGGGGGTGAGGATATCTGGCTTCTGGCTCCCGACTCCGGGGCGACGCCTGGGTTGCGGGTTATGTAGTCTCTGGACTGCGGCGTTGGTTGCAGGGCGGGGTTGGGGGCCTCTTTACGGGAAGCTATGGAGCCATGGATGGCGGAATAGCAGCCTACAGGGACGTACTCGTGGCGATTCCCGGAAGGAACCACCCGACCCCCTCCCCACGACAAAGCGGAAGCCGATGACTGAATACCTTCTGATACTGATCAGCACCGTCCTGGTGAACAACTTCGTGCTGGCCCAGTTCCTGGGGCTGTGCCCCTTCATGGGCGTCTCCAACAAACTGGAGACCGCCATGGGCATGTCCATGGCCACCACCTTCGTGCTGACACTGGCCTCCGTGTGCAGCTATCTGGTCAACACCTGGATCCTCGAACCCCTGCAGGTCGAATACCTGCGCACCATCAGCTTCATCCTCGTCATCGCCGTGGTCGTGCAGTTCACCGAGATGGCCGTTCGCCACACCAGCCCCCTACTCCACCGGGTACTGGGCATCTTCCTGCCGCTGATCACCACCAACTGTGCCGTGCTCGGCGTGGCACTGCTCAACATCCAGGAGAAGAACAGCTTCCTGGAATCCGTACTCTACGGCTTCGGCGCCGCCGCCGGTTTCTCGCTGGTGCTGGTGCTGTTTTCCGCCATGCGCGAGCGCATCGCCGCCGCCGACGTGCCCCAGCCATTCCAGGGCGCCGCCATCGGCATGATCACCGCCGGCATCATGTCACTGGCCTTCATGGGTTTCACCGGCATGGTGCAGGTGTGAGAGGGTTACCGGCATGTGGATGAACCTGCTCCTCGCCATCGCGACCCTGCTGCTGCTGGCCGGCGCCTTCGGAGCCCTGCTGGGGTATGCGTCCGTGCGCCTGCGTCGGGATGACGACTCCCTGGTGGAGCAGATCGACGCGGTGCTGCCCCAAACCCAGTGCGGGCAGTGCGGTTACCCCGGCTGTCGCCCCTATGCGGAAGCCATCGCCGAGGGCGACGCCATCAACAAGTGCCCGCCCGGCGGCGAAGCGACCATCCAGAGCCTGGCCAACCTGCTGGATGTGGAACCGCAACCGTTGGATGCCGAACATGGCGAGGAGCAGCCCAAACGGGTAGCCTACATCCGCGAGGCCGAGTGCATCGGCTGCACCAAGTGCATCCAGGCCTGCCCGGTGGACGCTATCGTGGGTGCGCCCAAGTTCATGCACACCGTGATCGAGAGCGAATGCACCGGCTGTGACCTGTGCGTGGACCCCTGCCCCGTGGACTGCATCGACATGATTGAAGTCGCCCGAGGCATCGATGACTGGGTGCCGCCTCACCCCGCGGACCGGCCACTGACCCATGACGGTCCTGTGATCGCCACGGACCAGCGCCCGGCGGAGGCCTCCGCCTGATGGGGACGCAATTCGACTTTCCCGGCGGCATTCATCCACCGGACAACAAACTTCGGTCGCTGCAGACACCGATCCGCCAGGCGCCACTGCCGGATCGGTTGACTGTGCCGCTGCGCCAGCATCGCGGCGACCCCGGGCGGGTGGTGGTAGCCGTTGGTGACCACGTACTGACCGGACAGCCACTGAGCGAAGGCCAGCCGGGACGCTCGGTTCCGGTGCATGCGCCCACCTCCGGAACCATCACGGCCATCAAGTCGCACGAAGTGCCTCATGCCTCAGGGCTGGAAGAGACCTGTATCCTCATTGAGGCGGATGGCCGCGACCAGTGGTACAAGCTGGCGCCCTGCCCGGACAGCGCCAGTACCGCCGAACGCTACGACCACCTGCACCGGACAGGCGTTGTTGGGCTCGGTGGTGCCGGTTTCCCGACCCGCGACAAACTCCAGAGCGCAGAGGCAGCGCCAGACGTCCTGATCCTCAATGGCGCCGAGTGCGAGCCCTACATCACCGCCGACCAGGCCCTGATGCGTGAACGGCCGGACTCGGTAGTGGCCGGGGCCCTGGCCCTGTGGCGACTGGTGGGGGCGGGCCGGTGCCTGATTGGCATCGAGGACAACAAGCCGGATGCCATTGAGGCGCTCAGACAGTCGGCCGAGGGAACCAGCGTCGAGATACGGGTTGTCGCCACGCGCTACCCCTCCGGCGGCGAGCGCCAGCTGATCCAGCTGCTGACCGGCCTCGAAGTACCCTCCGGCGGCCTGCCCGCTGACGTGGGCGTGCTCTGCCAGAACGTCGCCACGGCGGTCGCCGTGGACCGCTCCCTGCGTCTGGGCGAACCGGTCATCCAGCGCATCACCACCCTCACGGGCGAGGCGCTGGCCCGGCCCGGTAACATCGAGGCCCGCATCGGAACGCCCCTGGACCACCTGCTGTTCGAAGCAGGGCTGGATCCCCAGCGCCTGCACCGGCTCATCATGGGCGGGCCGCTGATGGGGTTCGACCTGACCACGACCGGCCTGCCCCTGATCAAGACCGCCAACTGCCTGATCGCGGGCACCGCCGGGGAATTCCCGGACCCGCCGATCCCGCAGCCGTGCATCCGCTGCGGCCTGTGCGAACAGGCCTGCCCCGTGGATCTGCTGCCCCAGCAGCTCTACTGGTTCGCCAGCGCCGGTGAGCACCGCAAGGCCGAGCACTTCGACCTGTTCGACTGCATCGAGTGTGGCGCCTGCGACTGGGTCTGCCCCAGCCACCTGCCCCTGACGGAGTACTACCGACACAGCAAGGGCGTGCTGCGCCAGGAACAGAAGGAGCAGGCGGAGGCGGATCATGCCCGCCAGCGGTTTGAGGAACGCCAGGCCCGACTGGAACGGGAACAGGCGGAACGCGAGGAACGTCGCCGGGCGCGCCAGCAGGCCCGGGAACAGCGCCACAACGTGGCGCCCGCAGAGGCATCCGAAGCCGCTACCGCAGCAGCGACCTCACCGACGGCGCCCGGCCCGGACCGTGAAACCCTGATCCAGCGCCGGGACCAGGCCCGACAGAAAGTCGAGGAGGCGCAGGCACAACTGGCCGAGGCCCGGGAGCAGACCCCGGAAGCCGTACCCAAGCTGGAACGGGCCCTGAACAAGCACCAGAAACGCCTGGACGCCGCCGAGAAAGCGCTCAGCGACGCACAGGAGGATACCTGAGCATGCTGACCACCCAGCGGATCATGCTCTGGGTCATGGCGGCCACCCTGCCCGGCCTGCTGGCGCTCATCCACTTCTTCGGATGGGGCGTGCTGATCAATGTGCTCTGGTGCATGGGCATTGCCATGGCCACCGAGGCCCTGATCCTCTGGATTCGCGCCCGCCCGGTCCAGCACACCCTCATGGACGGCAGTGCCGCGCTGACCGGCCTGCTTCTGGGCCTGTCCCTGCCGCCACTGCTGCCCTGGTGGATCGCGCTGGTGGCCACCGCCAGTGCCATCATCCTGGCCAAGCACCTCTATGGCGGGCTCGGAAGCAACCTGTTCAACCCCGCCATGGTGGGCTACGCCCTGGTTCTGGTGAGCTTCCCGGAAGCCATGAGCACGCGCTGGGCGCTGCCGCTGTCACTGCAGGAGACACCGCTCAGCCTCCTGGACAGCCTGTCCGTGTTCACCGGCCTGGGTTCGACCTCCGTGGACGCCTTCACCGGCGCCACGCCCTTGGATGACTACAAGCATGCCATTGACGGTGCCATCGCCAGCCAGGTTACCACCGCGCCCATCTACGGCGATCGGGTCGCCCTGGGCTGGGAATGGGTCAACCTGGGCTTTCTTGCCGGTGGCCTGCTGTTGATCCAGCGCCGGATCATCACCTGGCACATTCCGGTCAGTCTGCTCGGGGCATTGACCATCATGGCCCTGCTGTTCGGTTATGACCCGGACCAGTCCGTGCCCCTGAGCCTGCACCTGCTGGCCGGCGGCACCATGCTGGGCGCCTTCTTCATCGCCACCGACCCGGTCTCGGCCGCCACCTCCAACCGCGGCAAACTCTGGTACGGCGCCGGCATTGGTGTGCTGCTCTACACCATCCGAGCCTGGGGCAGTTACCCGGACGCAGTCGCCTTCGCCGTGCTGCTGATGAACCTGGCCGTGCCCTTCCTGGACTATTACACCCGGCCGCGGACACGAGGCCATAAACGTGCGGGGCGGGGGGTGCCGTCATGAGCGAGGCACTCCAGGCCATCCAGCGCAATGCCCTGGGACTGGGCCTGTTCGCAGCCCTGACGGCCGGGGCCATTGGCGTCACCCAGATCCTCACCGCCGAGCGCATCGAGCAGCAGCGCGAACTGGCGACCGCAAGGGCCCGCGCTGCCGTGCTGCCGGACGATGTGTCCCTGACAGCCGGGGCCACCCGTCCGATCACTCTGCCACGGAACGACGTGACCGGTATCCGTGGAGGCGCCGAGGCCATACGGGTCACTCCCGGCGACGCCGATCCCATCCTGATCCTTCCGGTCACGGCACCGGATGGTTACTCCGGCCGCATCGAGCTGATCCTCGGCATCCGGGCAGATAGGACGCTCACGGGCGTACGCGCCACCGACCACCAGGAGACCCCGGGGCTGGGCGATGCCATCGAAGTGGCGAAGAGCAACTGGATACTGGATTTCAATGGCCGCTCACTGGACAATCCAAACCCTGAACAATGGCGCGTTGGCCAGAATGGTGCCTTTGATGCCCTGAGCGGAGCCACCATCACCAGCCGCGCCGTCGTGGATGCCGTCAAACGCGGGCTTACATTCACGGCCGCGCATCACGACCGTCTGTTCAACAGCGAAGGCGGGGAAACGGGAGCCGGAACACCATGAGTACAGGTGCCAACCAGATCATCCGAGACGGCCTCTGGCACAACAACCCGGCGCTGGTTCAGTTGCTGGGCCTGTGCCCTCTGCTGGCGGTCACCAACACGGTGGTCAATGCCATTGGCCTGGGCCTGGCCACGCTGATGGTGGTCACCTGCTCCAACATGGCGGTGTCGCTTATCCGCAACCGGGTAACCGACTCCATGCGCCTGCCCGCCTTCGTGATGATCATCGCCGCCCTGGTGACCTGTACCGAGCTGATCATGCAGGCCTATGCCTATCGGCTCTACCAGATCCTGGGCATCTTCATTCCCCTTATCGTCACCAACTGCGCCATCCTGGGCCGAGCCGAGGCCTTCGCCAGCCGTAACCCCCTGCCCAAGGCAACCCTGGATGGCCTGATGACCGGACTCGGGTTTCTCGCCGTCCTGGTGCTCCTGGGGGGAATGCGCGAACTGGTGGGCTACGGCACGCTTCTGGCGGACGCCCACCTGCTCTTCGGCGAGGCCGCCCGGGGCTGGACACTGACGGTCTTCCCGGACTACCGGCAGGCGCTGATCGCCGTTCTTCCCCCCGGTGCCTTCATCGGCCTGGGCCTGATCATCGCACTCCGGAACCGCATCGATCACCATATCCAGCAACAGCAGCAGGCCCGCCAGGCGCCCGTGGAAAGCGGGCACAAGCGGGTCCGCGTAACGGGGACATTCTCATGAACGACGCCAAGCGTGAAGCCATCTTCGCCCGCCTTAAGGAAGCCAACCCCGCGCCCACCACGGAGCTGAACTTCAGCTCCCCGTTTGAGCTGCTGGTGGCCGTAACGCTTTCCGCCCAGGCCACTGACGTAGGCGTTAACAAGGCAACGGCGAAACTGTTCCCCGTCGCCAACACGCCGGAGGCGATCCTGGAACTGGGGGAAGAGGGCCTGAAGGAGTACATCAAGACCATCGGGCTCTACAACAGCAAGGCCACGAACATCATCAAGGCCTGCCGGATGCTGGTTGATAAGCACGATTCGCAGGTACCACAGACCCGCAAGGAGCTGGAAGCGTTACCGGGCGTCGGCCGCAAGACCGCCAATGTGATCCTGAACACCGCGTTTGATCAGCCCACCATGGCGGTGGACACGCACATCTATCGGGTGGCGAACCGGACCGGCATCGCGCCCGGCAAAAACGTTCGGGAAGTGGAAGACAGGCTGATGAAACGCGTCCCGAAGGCGTACCTCAAGGACGCGCATCACTGGCTGATCCTCCATGGCCGCTACACCTGCCTGGCGCGGAAGCCACGCTGCGGCAGCTGCGTCATCGAGGATCTGTGCGAGTACAAGGAGAAAACGGTCGACTGAGACCGTTTTACTCGCCGCCCATCATGGCCGTTTTCACGCTTTCCTGGGCCGGAACCTCGCCAAGCCAGATGCCGAAGACAGCCTTCTTGAAATCCATGCCGCCGTCCACTGTGCCGATGCGGTCACCATTCTTGAAACCAACAATCCCTTCTTCGGGGATATAGGTGATCTTGAACTGGTCGCCTTCCTTGATCTCTTCCTCGAACAGGCTCATGAACGAATCAATATCGTCCTGGATCGGCTCCATGTTGCCACCGGTGGCATTGTTGAAGCCTTCCATGGTCGCTTCGGTCATGTTCTCGCTGTTGATCATGCCCGAGATGATGTCCAGCTGGATCGCCATGGGCTGATCCGCCTCAACAATCGCCTGGGCGCTGTCGAATGCCTGCGGCAGGTAGAGTGACCCCACATACAGGCTCATGAACCACTTGGAGCGCACGCCAGCACCATTCAGGCTGAGTTCGTTATCGGCAACCTTGATGGTCCCCGGCAGCTCAACGCCCTCAACGGTCATCTCCTGAGCCTGGGCCGTCATCGCTAAGGCGCACAGCAGCGCAAACGCGAAGGTCAGCATCTGTTTCATGAACACGTCCTCTTGTTGTATCGGTTTTCAGATGGTGCCCGGAGTCTACCATCGCGGATAGCCTCCAAATGCCCATCAGTTCTCAACGCGTTGGCATTTTTGGCCATCGGGGAACGGCCCGCAATGACCCACACGCGCTCCTTCCCCGTCCGTGGGGCAAGGACGCGCATTCAATCGCCAGGGCTCGGCGCTGTTTTCTCCGCGAACCAGCGGTACAGCGCTGGTATCACCACCAGGGTCAGCAGCGTGGACGTCAACAGGCCACCCACCACCACCGTGGCCAGCGGGCGCTGGACGCCGCTGCCGGTGCCTGTGGCCACCAGCAGCGGCAGCAGCCCCAGGGAGGTGGTCAGCGCCGTCATCAGAACCGGCCGCACCCGCAGGCAGGCCCCCTGTATTGAGGCCTCATCCAGGTTCATCCCCTCGCGTACCAGCTGATTCAGGTAGGTGACCAGTACCATGCCGTTCTCCAGCGCAATGCCGAAAAGGGCAATGAATCCCACCGATGCGGGGACCGACAGGTTCTGGCCGGAAACCCAGAGCGCGGCGACACCACCCACCAGTGCCAACGGGATGTTGAGCAGGATCAGCAGGGTGCTGCGCACCGACCGGAAGCTGATGTAGAGCATCAGGCAGATCAGGGCGAGCGTCACCGGGATCACGATCGCGAAGCGCGCATTGGCCTTCTGCTGCAGCTCATACTGGCCGCCCCACTCGAGCAGATAGCCCGCAGGCAGTTCCACCCGGTCACGGATCGCCTCACGGCCGGCTTCCACGAAGCTGCCGATGTCCCGACCCTCCACGTTGGCCTGTACCGTAATGTAGCGCTGGGCGTTTTCACGACTGATCTGGCGCGGGCCGGTGATCTTCTCCAGTTCCGCCAGCTGGCTCAGGGGCACCTCGGCGCCACCAGGGGCCTCGATCAGGATATTGCTCATCGCCTCCAGGTCCTTCCGGTCCTGTTCCTGGTAGCGGACATAGACATCGAAGCGCCGTACCCCCTCGAAGATCTGCCCCGCCGCAGTTCCGCCGACGGCATTACGGATGCGCTTCTGCACACGCTCCATGCTGATGCCATAGCGCGCCAGGGCATCCCGGTCCGGCCGGATACGCACCTGCGGAGCGCCAATCACCTGATCCGCCCGGACATCGGCGGCGCCCGGCACCTGCCGTAATACCGCGGCGATTTCATCCGCCTTCTGCTTCAGGGTATCCAGATCATCCCCGTACAGTTTGACGGCCAGCTCGGACTTCACACCGCCCACCAGTTCATCCACGGAAAGCTGGATCGGCTGGGTCATGTTGGTCATGATGCCGGGCATACCGTCCAGCTTCTCCCGGATGGCCTGCTCGATCCCCGCCTGGGACTCATAGCCGTATTTCTCCCACTGCGACCGGGGCTCCAGCACGACCAGTGAGTGCACAGTGTTGATGGGGTCGGCGTGGGCCCCCACCTCGCCACGCCCCACCCGGCTGACGACCTTCTTCACCCCGGGCACACTGAGCATCCGTTTCTCCGCCAGCATGGTGTTGCGTTTCGACTCACTGAGTGAAATGGAAGGCGCCATGGTCAGGTTCACAATCAGATCCCCCTCGTCCATCCGCGGCGCGAACTCCGAGCCCAGCTGAGGGAACAGTGCCGCCCCTGCGCCAAGAAGGCCCACGGCAAGCAGCACCGCCAGGGAACGCCGGGCAATGAAGAAACGCAGCAGAGGGCGATAGAGCACCAGGATCCACTGGACAACCAGGGATTCACGCCGGTAGCCATGATCTTCCGACTCCCTGGCAATCGGCCTGGACGGGACAAGACGGTGCCACCAGCGTTCTGGCCCATCACCGGCATCCGCCTTCGGCCGGCGCATCATCAAGCTGCCCAGTACCGGCGTCATGAACAGCGCATAGGCCAGCGAACCAACCATGCCCAATGCCACTGTGTAGGCCAGGGGCCGGAACGTTTTGCCCGCCACGCCGGTCAGCGTGAACAACGGCAGGAAGACGATGATGATGATCGCAATGGCGAACAGAATGGGCGCGGCCACCTCGCGGCATGCCCGGGCCACGACCTGCAGTCGGGGTTCGTAGCTTTCCGCCTCATGCAGGTGGCGGTCGATGTTCTCGACCATCACGATGGTGCCGTCCACCATCAGTCCAATGGCGATGGCCAACCCACCCAGACTCATCAGGTTCGCGGAAAGTTCAAACCAGTACATCCCGACGACCGCGAAAAGCACCGAGAATGGAATGGCCGCTGCCACCACCACGCTGGGCCGGAAACCACCCATGAATACAAACAGCACCAGCACCACCAGCACGATCCCCTGGAAGAGTGCATCCGAGACCGTATCCACGGCGTTCTGGACCAGGGTCTTCTGCTCGTAGTAAGGCACGATCTTCACGCCCTCGGGCAGGCTCTTCTGGATGGCCTCCATGCGCTGCTCCACCCGCTCAATCACCTCAGAGGTGTTGGCACCGTAGAGCTTGACCACCATCCCTGAGACCACTTCCTTCTCACCATTGAGGGTCTGCAGGCCCTGGCGGACCTCGCCACCAATCTCAACACGGGCAATATCCGACAGCCGAACCGGGGTGCCGTCGACCGTCTTGACGGTGATCCGTTCCAGGTCCCTGATGCCCTTGGCCAGCCCCTCGGAACGGACCACAAACTGTTCACCGCCCTCCTCCAGAAACTGTGCCCCCACGTTGAGGTTGCTGGAACGCACCCGCTCGATGACATTCTGGAGGTCCAGATCATAGCGCTGGAGCGCATCCGGGTTGACGTTCACCTGGTACTGCTTCTTGTACCCGCCAATCCCGAGCACTTCGGTAACGCCACGCACCGTCTCCATCTTCGGCTTGATCAGCCAGTCCTGGATGGTACGCAGCTGGGTCAGGCTGTACTCGTCCCCGGGAGCATCCAGGTAGTAGTAGAGAATCAGGCCCTGGCCGCTCGCAATGGGGCCCATTTCGGGTTCTCCGAAGCCTTCCGGAATGTTTTCACGGGCCTTCTGAAGGCGTTCGCTGACCAGCTGGCGCGCGTGGTAGATGTCCGTGCCGTCCTCGAAGTAGACACTGACCACCGAGAGCCCGAAATTCGAGTTGCTGCGTATTTCCCGCACCTTCGGCAGCCCCGTCATGGCCTGCTCCACGGGGTAGCTCACATAGGTCTCCACCTCCTCGGGGGCGAGGCCGTCAGTCACCGTGAAGACCTGTACCAGCGTCGGCGAGACGTCCGGCACAGCGTCCACGGCCAGTTTCTGCCAGCTCCAGATCCCTGCAGCCAGCACCAGTACCCCCAGCAACACCATCAGCAGGCGATTGCGGAAGGCCATGTCCATCAGTCGTTCAATCATGATCGCTCACCTCTGCCGCAGCCGGCTCAATGGGAATGTCCGGCATGCTTAAGCTGGGCACGCCCGGCCTCGGCCTTGAGAGTGAAGGTGTTGGTGGCGGCGTAGCGCGTGCCGGCATCCAGCCCTTCACGGATGATCACGCGGCTGCCGGCACTGATCCCGGTTCTGACCGGTTGGCGCCGGAAGCCATGATCGGTGCGAACGAAGACATGGGGCTGGTCATCAAGCCGCTGGATGGCACTGGCAGGCACCACCACGTCCGCCTCAAGCTCGCGCACGGTCACCTCACCGGTCACGAACTGGCCCGGGTACCACTGGCCGTCGCTGTTATCCAGAACCACCCGGGCGCTGGCCGAGCGGCTGTCTTGCGCCATGCGGGGTGTGATATAGCTGATGGTGCCGCTGGCCCGATTGCCGCCTTCGCTGGCACTCACCTCCACGACCTGCCCCGGCCGGATTTCGCCCAGGCTGCGCGGGAAGACACTGAATTCCGCCCAGACCTGATCGCGGCGGGCAATGACGAACGGCGGGTCATCACGATCCGTATCGACGCGCTCACCTCGGGTCAGGTGCTGCTCGATAATGGTCCCGGACGCCGGTGCCCGGAGCTCATAGCGGGCGAGGCTGTCACTGCCCTCAGTATCCAGCTCCGCAACCGCCTGCGGCGCCATCCCCAGTGCTTCAAGCCGCCGCCTTGCCAGGGTCATCCGTACCCGCGCTTCCTTCAGGGCCTGGCGGGCCCGCTGGAGTTCCGCCTCGGAAACAGCGCGGTCCTTCGCCAGCTGCTGCGTACGTTCGAAATCCGCCTGTTCCAGCTCCAGGCGTGCCTGACGGGACAGATACTGGGAACGTGCCTCCGCGAGTTCGGTGCTGGACAGAACCGCCAGAACCTCGCCCTTTTCCACCCTGTCCCCGGTGTAGCGCCGGACCTTCTCCGCACGGCCCGCGACACGGGGAGTGACATGGGTCATCAGGGCCTCGTCGAACCGGATCTCACCGGGAAGAGTGCGGGTGATGGCCAGCTGGCCCGGAGCAGCCCGGCGCACCTCTATACCGAATTCGTGGATCACCTCATCATCAAGGGCTATCCCCTTGCCGCTCTTGTGATCCCGGTGTCCTCCGTTTTTGTTGTCCTTGTGCTCCTCATGGTCACCATGATCCCCGTGGTTCCCGCTGTGATCCTCCGCCCCATGCTCCCCGCAACCGGAAAGCATCAGGACAGACAGTAGCACCGCCGCAAACGGAACGGCGCCGGATGACGTAATACGCATGCTTTAGACTCCTGCTTCCACGCGCCCGCTGCTGCGGACGATCGTTCGGCTCATGCACGGATAGGGGCCCGTGCGCGCTCTCAGGTCAGCAGAAGGTGGGGAGGATCGCGGGGCTGGGGCAGGCAGTAGCGTGGGGGTGACGGGCCCGTGCAGCGTTCCCGTGGCTGCCTGATCCAGCGGGAGACGAGCGGCGCCGCCGCTATGAAAAACGCACCTGCGAGCGGCAGGGGCGGCGTATCGCCGAGGGTATCCGGAATCAGGCCATCCGGGACCAGGTTATGCTGATCGGCATGCCAGACATGCGCGAAATCCCCGTGAACAGCGCCCTGCGGCGCCCCATCATGCTCGCCCAGTACGTGGTGGTGCACCGCCGTGCCCAGAAGCACCTGGGCGACGAGCAGGAGCATCAGCCCTGTAACGGCCACACCGTGAGGGAGACGCCGTGGATGGAATCCTTGAAGGTGATCCAGCATGGATTGGAACCGGAACCTGATACGTGAATGGCGCCGATGCTAGAGGCCCCCGGCCCGGCTTGCAAGACCTTGGCCGTTAGCCGAGGATAACAGCGCCTGTCACCCATCGGAGCCAGTCGACATGAGCCACGAGCACCATCACCCACACACTGGCGATGGCCGCGTCATAGGAGCCATCATCGCCAACCTCGTGCTGACCCTGGGCCAGGTCCTTGGCGGTATACTTTCGGGCAGCCTGGTACTCATCGCCGATGCCCTGCACAATTTCTCGGACATGGCCTCCATGGTCATTGCCCTGGTCGCGCGGCGCATTGCACGGCGCCCCGCCGATCCCGCGATGACGTTCGGGTACCGCCGGATCGAAACCGTCGCAGCCCTGGTCAATTACACCTCCCTGATCCTGATCGGGCTCTACCTGGCTTTCGAAGGCGGCATGCGCCTTCTGGATCCACCCGAGGTCGGCGGCGGCACCGTCATCGCCCTGGGCGTACTGGCCCTGGTGGTGGATACGCTCACTGCCATCCTGACAGGCTCCATCCGGCAGGGCGGCGCCAACATCCGCGCCCTCTTCCTGCACAACCTCAGCGATGCCCTGACGTCAGTGGCCGTGGTGGTCAGTGGTGTGCTCATCGTGCTGTACGGCTGGCGCCTGATCGATCCACTGATCACCCTGCTCATAGCGGGTTACATCCTCTGGCTCTCAGCCACCGAGGTTGGCGGAGTGATCCGGGTGCTGATGCTGGGCAGCCCACCGGAGATTGATACCGAGGCGGTACTCGACTGCATCCGGGGACTCGCAGGCGTGGAGGACATCCATCATGCGCATTTCTGGCTGATGGAGGAGAGCAGTGCCGCCCTGGACACGCACGTGGTGGTGGCCAACGACGCGTGGCCGGAACAGCAGGTTATCAAGGCCCGGATCAGGAAGGAACTGGCATCCCGCTTCGGGATCCATCATGCAACACTGGAGCTGGAACCCTCCAGCGAGCAGCACGAGGGTGCCAGCC
>NZ_CAJXMA010000026.1:0-32716 GCF_913056445.1 uncultured Halovibrio sp. | reverse complement strand
CCCGCCACTCAGTGCGCAGCCACTTCGGCGGGCCGGCGCTTCGCCGCCGGGTTTACCGAGGCGCAGGGGTTGGCCGCGCATGGATTGCAGGGATTGCACTTCTTCTTCGTGGCACATGGGTTCTTCGCTGCACAGGGATTGGCCTTCTGGTACTTCGCCTGCTCCCTCTCCATGAAGGTCTCAAGAGCCGCCAGGTCCGCTCCGCCCCACTCCAGTGGTTCTGCCTGCATGGGCTGAACCATGCAGATCTGGATCATCTCATCCAGGTGCACCTGGTCCATGCCGAACTGGTTGACGCCCATGGCGACCTGGTGTGGGTAGGATGTGGCGAAGGTGGCGTTGTAACCCGCGCCATTGGAGTGGCAGGTGGCACAGGACAGCCCATTACCGCTCAGGCTGGTGTCGTTGAACAGTTTCCGGCCCCTTTCCATCAGCTTACAGGGGTTACCGTCGTATCTGGCGTAATCCTCGGGGCGCTTGACCTTTTTCTTCGCGGCACACGGATTCCCTGTAGCGCATGGGTTCTTCGTTCCGCAGGGATTGGCTGCGCATGGATTGCAGGGGTTGCACTTCTTCATGGCGCAGGGGTTCTTGGCGGCGCACGGGTTTTTAGCAGCACAGGGGTTGGTGCCGGCGCATGGGTTCGCGCGGCAGGCGCTCTTGGCTGCGCACGGGTTGCAACGGCCCTTGCAGGGCGAGCACGCGGCGAGCGCGCCGGCACTGAAGGAGGCACTCATAATGGCGATTGGCAGGGCGGCTGCGCGGGCATAGCGGTTCAATCGCCTGCGGGCGCCTGGATTGGGTAATGCGGATGTCTGAGTCATGGTGGGTCTCCGTCTTCCGTGGTGTCTCGGTTTGTCGGGCCCTTCCGGTACCTCCGTTGGAAGGCCATCAATAGTGGGACAACGGTCCGGGGCCGGCGTTACACCTCGCGTCGCAACTATTTCGGGGGCCGGGTAACAAGATGGCTGGCGATTTGTCCCTGTTGCAGGAAACCCGCTGAATATGGGAGTTACGAGGGCAATGGCGAACAAACTACCGGCTCGCACCCTGGTTGCCTGCAGACTCTGCTGGATGGTGACAGTCGCCGTATTTGCCGGGATCGTTGTTATTGAGGCGCTCATCCTGGTTCCATCCCTGTTCAACTACGAACGGGATCTTCTGGCTTCCATGGAGCAGGCAGCCTTGGGAGGCTCGCCAGGTCTTTCTTAGTATCAGTGAGCTTGGCGTGGCCATTGCGGTGGATGATTTTGGTACGGGGTACTCCTCCCTTGCCTATCTCAAACAGTTGCCGATAAACCGGCTCAAGATCGATCGCGCTTTCGTGCGGGATCTGCCCGAGGATCAGCAGGACGCGGCGCTGTGCGCTGCCATTATAAGTCTGGGTCAGCGACTTGGGTTGGGAATCGTGGCCGAGGGTGTGGAGCATTTCGGCCAGGGCCAGTGGCTGGCCCGTGAGGGCTGCCACCTTCTTCAGGGCTTCTACTATGCCCGGCCCATGCGGCCCCAGGAGATAGGTCGCTGGGCCTCAGGCTGTAACGAAGGGGACACTGCATGGTCGGAAAGGGAGCGAGAAATTGTCGATTCCAACACATTGTCTGATCCAAGGAGCCCCATGTGAAACACCAATCACCCGCCGTGCGTATAGGCGCCATGCTGTTGGTTGCGACAGCGGCCGCCAGCGTTTCCGCCAATGACGCACCCGCGGTAAAGCACGTCTTCAACGACTATCAGACACTGCTGAACAGCTATCTGCAGGAGAAACGCACCGCCAATGGGGGGCTCGTTTCCGCGTTCGACTACGAAGCGGCGCTGGCCGATGACCAGACGGAGGGGCTGCTGGATGACCAGTCAGAGCAATTGGCGGCGTTTGATGTGTCGACCCTGGATACCCGGGAGCAGGCGCTGGCGTTCTGGAACAACGCCTATAACTTCTTCATCATCCAGCAGATCCTGACCGAACGTGGTGAGGGCGAGCTGGTCAGCTCCGTATGGGATTACGGCGGCCGCTACAATCCCTTCACGGATAATGTGTTTGAGCGTCAGATGTTTGAGATCGACGGAAGGGATTACAGCCTGAACGAGATCGAGAAGGGCATCCTGTTGGGGGCGGAGTTCGAGGAAAAAGGGTGGAAAGAGGCACGCGTTCATTTCACCGTGAATTGCGCCTCGGTCGGCTGCCCGCCACTGCGGGAAAGCATCTACACCAGCGACAACATCGATGAGCTGATGACCGAAAACACCCGTCTGGCGTTCAATACCGACCGCCATCTCCGGGTGGAAGGCGACACCCTTCACCTTACGGAGCTGTTCAAGTGGTACGAGCAGGATTTTGTCGATGAGGGCGGTTCAGTCCGTGGCTTTATCAGCCAGTGGGCGGATGAGGCGATCGTGGAGAAGGTTGAGCAGACGGATTCCATCGAATACATCGACTATGACTGGTCGTTGAACCGTCCCGGGAACTTCCCCGAGTTCCGGTAACATGCGCTTTATTGGTCCCAGGATGACGTTTACCGTTCAATCATCATTCAGGTCCTGAGCGTCAGGTTTCTCGAGTGCCTCGTCCACCGTCCGCTTAAACGTTTCAATCTGCCGGGTGTCAGGTTGCGGTGGACAATGACCGCGTATAACGGTAACAACGGCGCGGAAGTTGGCCATGAAGCGTCGGCAATGGGGACACATGATCAGGTGCGCAACCACGGCCAGCCGCTTGCGCCAGCGGAGTCGACCGTCGACGTAGTCGCTGGCGACCAGCGTGATGTCGCGACATTTCACCATAGGTTGTCCCCGCCTTTTGGCACTTGACCTCCGTTTCAGGCCGCATGGTGGATGCCCGCACCCACCACTCTGGTCCGATGGGCAGGAGACACGCTGGAGGCAGTGTTGTTACAGGGGCATCGGGGCTCAGAGTTCGCTGACCATCTCCGGTTCCAGCGGCACGTTCAGGGAGTCGAGCATGCGGTTGAAGGAGCTGTAGAGCTCCATCACGCCGATTGCTTCCATGATGGCGTAATCACTGGCACCAGCCGCCCGTGCATTGGCGATAAGGTCCGGCGGCATGCCATGGGGGTTGCGGTTCGCCTCACGGGCGAACTGCAGTAGGGCGGCGTCCATCGGCCCCAGGAAAACAGGCTCCGATGTCGCCATGAAGGTTGATAGGTCGCCTGGTTTGACACCGAGAGTCTTCAGCATTCGTTTGTGGTGGGCTACGCAGTAGTCACAGCCATTATCCTGGGAAACGATGGTAGCGATCGCATTTTTCAGCCGCGGCGACAGCTGGCCGTTATACATCAGCGACTTCACGCGGCTCCAGGCCTGTTCGAGGAGATCCGGGTTATGGGCATAGGCCCTGAAAAGGTTGGGCACGTAGCCCTCTTTCTGGCGGATTTCATCGAAAATGGCCAGGACTTTGTCGTCGGACGTTTCCTGAAGTGGGTGGAAAGTCGGGTCATTGCCGGCCGCGTCGGAAACGGCAATATTGCCGTTGGGTGGTCCCTGTGATGCACTTTCCGAAAGGCGAGCGTCCAGGGCGCTGGTAGTGCGCTGGAGAAACTGGTCGGGGATCGCGGCCTCGGACTCGACCCGCTGAACCAGAATGCGTTGGGTTGTTGCGAGGCCATCCACCAGGTTTCGGCAATGCCGGCACATCATCAGGTGGAGGCGCACCTTCATCTTCTGGCCGGTAGTGAGCTCCCCGTCCAGCCAGTCACTCGCCAGTGCGGATATTTCGTGGCACTTCAGCATTCCCCCGTCTCCCGGAAGCCTTCAATCATGGTAAAGAGTTTCTGCCGCGCCCGATGCAGGCTGACCCTGAGGTTGGCGGAGCTGAGCCCCAGTATCCGGCAGACATCGTCTGCCTCCATCTGCTGGATCTCACGCATCATCAGTACTGAACGCTGGGTTTCGGGCAGGGCTTCGAAGTGCTTGTCGAGGCATTCCTTGAGGGCTTCGTTGGACAGCAGCTCATCGGCGGATTCCGACCCCCAGGGCCGTGTGGGTTGGGCCCAGCTGCCACCCTCATTGAATCGCCGCTCCAGCGATGGATCGAGCGGGGACTGGAAATCCGTCAGTGTTTCCCGGTTACTCTTTCGCAGCCTGTTGCGTGCGCGGTTCGCCGTGATGGTACAGAGCCAGGTCTTGAGCGCCGAGCGCCCCTCGAAGCCATCAATGGCGTCAATCACCGCCACCCAGGTTTCCTGCACGACATCCTCCGCCGTGGCCGGATCGAGCATGCTGCGCGCCGTTGCCAGCATGGAACCGGAAAAGCGCTGGACGGCCTCGTGGTAGGCACTGGCGTCGCGCTGGCGAAGACGGCCAACCAACTGCTGTTCTTCCGTCGCTGCCTGCTCCATGTCTTCGCTCATTGCGACTTACCATGATTGTGGATCATAACGGCCCGCCGGTGCATGAGCAAAACCAGATGCCGGGCCCGATCCGGTTACGTGTGGTTGGCGTCTCTTGGCAGTTTTTCGGCAAGCTCTTCCAGGTTCTGCACCGTCAGGCTTGGCTCAATATCCCAGGGATCGAAAACGGTAGCCGGATCGCGCTGGACCCAGGCTGCACCGAGGCCGGCCGAACGCGCGCCGATGACATCCCAGGGGTTACCGGAGACCAGCCAGAGTGGGTCAGAGCCGGCAGCGGTGGCCTCGCGTGCGTGACTGTACACGGCCGGGTCAGGCTTGAACGTGCCCAGCTCGTGCACACTGACGACGCCCTCAAGGTGATCGCGAACCCCCGCGTTCTGGAGCACCCGCTCCACTGCGTCGGGCGTTCCATTGGAAAAGGCGAACAGGCGGTAGTGCGGTTTCAAAGCTGCCAGGGCGCGGACCGCGTCGCTGAACGCCGGCAGACTCTGGTAGGCCTGCAGCAGGGCATCGCCGGTCCAAGTGTCCAGCGTATGCCCTTTTGAGCGGAACGCGAATTCCAGCGCCTGCCGGGTGCAGGTCCCGAAATCCGCGTACTGTCGCATCAGGCCCCGACGGAAGGCGTACTCCACCTGCTTCTGGCGCCAGAGCGCAGAGATGGCGTCTGCATCATCACCGGTGTAGTGACGCAGGTGGTCCACCATCCCGGATGGATCAACCAGGGTACCGTATACGTCGAACGCCAGTACGGGTGCCATTCGGGGCCCTCCTTCAGTGCTGTTTATGAACGCTTCCAGGCCAACGTCTGGAACGGCTCATCCAGCGGGGTTTCCGCGATGTGATTGACGTAGTTACTGATGGTCTTCTGCGCGAGCCCGAGGATGACTTCCAGCACCTGCTGCTGGCCATAGCCCGCCTTGAAGAACGCGTCCAGGTCCGTCTTTTCGACATTACCGCGTTTGGCGATGACCTGCTTTGTGAATGTCCTCAGTGCTTCCAGTTTTTCATCCGGAAGAGGCGTTTCATCACGCAGTGCCTGGGAGATGTCATCCGACACACCCATCTGCTTGGCAATGGCGGTATGGGCCGGCACGCAATAGGTGCACTCGTGCTCAACGTTGATGGTCTGCCAGACCACGGTGATCTCATCGTTATTGAGGCTGGTGTTGGTGAACAGCTCGTGCAGTGTACCGTAGGCCTTGAGCGTCTGCGGCGCTTCGGCGAGTACTGCATGCAGGTTCGGGATCATGCCCATGGATTTCTGCGAGCCTTCAAGAATGGGTTTGGCATCCGAGGGTGCGCTCTGGGTGTCGTGAAGCTGGAAAGCGGTCATGGGGCCTCCTGCATTGTAATGACTGTGTGTAATCTTGAGTAATCACTCAAGAACAGGAGAACGATAACTGGTTTTGAGTAATCACTCAAGTTATAATTGAGTGAACACTCAAGAAGCCTTCCGTTATGCCACGCACTGCGCGACACGATTACGCCATATCGCTGGAGCGGGCCGCCCATCTGTTCTGGGAAAAGGGGTATCACGCCTGCTCGCTCAAGGATCTCGAAGCCACGTTGGATATGCGCCCAGGCAGCATCTATGCCGCCTTTGGGAGCAAGGAGCAGTTGTTCGAGGCGGCACTGATGACCTATTACCAGCAGCTCGTTCAGGGTATGGAGGAAGTGTTGGAGGCTCATGAACGGGTTCTGGATGGCTTGTCCGCCTACCTCCGTCGCCTTGCAGCGGAAGCGACAGGCCGCACGGGGGCGCGGTCTGCACCGGTTTCCGCCTGCATGATGGTGAAGACGCTGCTCGAGGTGACAACGGATACGCCGGGGTTAAGCCATACCGTTAACCAGCTTTTTGATCGGATCGAAAGCGATCTGACCGCCCTGCTTGAACATGCTCTGGACCAGGGTGAGCTGCCCCGGGGGAGCGACTGCGCGCGTCTGGCACGGCTCTGGCAAGCACAGATCATGGCACTGAGAACCTTCGCCCACCGTGAAGTGGATGCGGAGTCAGTTGAACAGCTTGCCGAAGACATGGTGGCGTTGCTCCGGAGCAGTTCCGGCCGCGAGGTGTAACGCGACCCTTTATCTCGGGCCGGACGCAGGGCTACCGGTATCCCGTGATGGTGAGCTGCATGTGTTGATCGAAGCCGATCTGCTCCACTTTCATCGCCCAAGCGTTCCAGTACATCCGTTATCCAATATTACCTACCCGCACTGAAGGCCAGGATGACGACCCAAACTGCAAGGGGTGTCTGCGCGAGTACTACCGAATCCGTCGTCATTCACTGTTCGTGCCGCGTGATTTTGACGCCTCCCCTTACTTCGACATCGTCAAACCATCAGTCCAGGCTGGTTTTGACCACCGTGCTATGCCCTGGATCGGCAACGCCGAATGACTGTCAGTCTTTGCTGGCATTCGTGGCAAAAAGCAGCCTGGGTGTCCAAACCGAAGCGGCCGCTGTAACGTAAGCCGTCGGGTGACGTCTCAACGGAAGCGAGCCATTCATAACCATAAGGATTCCGGAATGAGCAACAGTAAAAAGATTGTTTTAGGCGTCATCGCGTTGCTGGTGGGGGCCTTCTTCCTTTTTGACCTGGGCCGTTTCCTTGAACTGTCGGTCCTCAAGGCGCAACAGGAGCAACTTAGCGAGTTGATTGAAGCCAATCTGTTGCTCAGCCTGGCACTGCTGTTCGTTGTCTATGTGGCTGTCACGGCACTGTCCCTCCCGGGCGCCGCTGTCATGACGCTCGCCGGCGGCGCCCTTTTCGGCTTCGGCTGGGGGCTGCTGGTGATCTCCTTCGCCTCCACGGTCGGGGCCACGCTGGCCTTTCTGGTGGCACGGTTCCTGTTCCGGGACACGCTCAGGGAGCGGTATGCGAGCTACCTGAAGAAGATTGACGATGGCATCCAGCGCGACGGCGCCTTCTACCTCGCCACCCTGCGTCTGATTCCGGTCTTTCCATTCTTCGTGATCAACATTGTGTTGGGTCTGACCGGTATGAAGACCTGGACCTTCTACTGGGTCAGCCAGCTCGCCATGCTGCCGGGCACCGCGGTTTTCGTGAATGCCGGCACCCAGCTCGCGCAGATCGAGCGCATGGGAGACATCGTTTCGCCGGAGCTGCTGCTGTCCTTTGTGCTGCTGGGGGTTTTCCCACTCATCGCCAAGTTCGTGGTGGGCCGCATCCAGAAGAAGCGGCTCTATGCGCATTATGACAAGCCCGAGCGCTTTGACTACAACATGGTCGTGATCGGTGGCGGCAGCGCCGGCCTGGTCTCCGCCTACATCGGCGCCACCGTCAACGCCAGGGTGGCACTCATCGAGCGCGGCAAGATGGGGGGTGATTGCCTGAATACCGGCTGCGTGCCCTCCAAGGCGCTGATCCGCTCTGCCAAGGTTGCCCAGAACATGCGTGAGGCGGACCGCTACGGGCTGACGGCCGCGGAGCCGAACATACCCTTCGCCAATGTGATGAAGCGCATCCATAACGTCATCAAGACCATTGAGCCCCATGATTCGGTGGAGCGCTTTACCAGTCTGGGCGTGGACTGCATCCAGGGCTCGGCGCGATTCGTCAGCCCCTGGGAAGTGGAGGTGGACGAGGATGGCGCCAAGCGCCGGATCACGGCGAAATCCGTGGTCATTGCCACCGGCGGCAAGCCGTTCGTGCCGCCGATTCCCGGTATCGAGGACGTGGCGCCGCTGACCTCTGAGAATCTCTGGGAACTGGAGGATCAGCCTGGGCGGCTTGTGGTGCTCGGAGGCGGCCCCATCGGGTCAGAATTGAGTCAGGCCTTCTCGCGTCTGGGCACCCAGGTCATCCAGATTGAAATGGGCGATCGACTTCTGCCGCGGGAAGATGCCGATGTATCGGAACTGGTGCTGAAGCGTTTCCGTGATGAAGGCGTGGATGTTCGTCTGGACCACAGGGCGAGCCGGTTTGCGGTTGAGGATGGTGAGCGGGTTGTCTACTGCGAGCATGCGGGTGACACCGTGCGCATCCCCTTCGACCGGGTTCTGGTGGCCGTGGGCCGTAAAGGCAATACCGAAGGACTGGGTCTGGAGAGCCTGGGTATTGATCCAGGGCCCCAGGGCACCTTGCCCACCAACGATGACCTGAGCGTGGTCTTCCCCAACATCTTCGCCTGTGGCGACGTGGCCGGGCCCTACCAGTTCACCCACATGGCCGCGCACCAGGCCTGGCACGCGGCGGTGAACGCCCTGTTCGGCCAGTTCAAGCGCTTCAGCGTGGATTACTCGGTCACCCCCTGGGTGACCTTCACCTCGCCGGAAGTCGGCCGGGTTGGTCTCAATGAAACCGAGGCCCGTGAGCAGGGCATTGACTACGAGGTCACCACCTACGGTCTGGACGACCTGGACCGGGCCATCGCCGAGAGCGAGGACCACGGCTTCATCAAGGTCATCACGCGGCGCGGCAAGGACAGGATCCTGGGCGCAACCGTGGCCGGTGAACACGGGGGTGAACTGCTGACCGAGTTCATCCTGGCGATGAAACACGGGATTGGCCTGAACAAGATCCTGGGCACCATCCACCCCTATCCGACCTGGAATGAGAGCGTGAAGTTTGCGGCGGGTGAATGGAAGAAGGCCCACGCGCCACAGAAAGTCATCCAGTGGCTGGGGCGGTATCACCGTCGGCGTCTGAAAAGCTGAATCCCCCCAGCCTGGATGCATGATGGCCGCCTGGAAGGCGAGCTTCCGGGCGGCTGCGGTTAAAGGGGAAGAAGCCGCTGGGCGGCCCGTTCGATAAGCTCTAGTGCATCGTTCACGCCGTTTCCGTCCCCTTTCTCAAAATCACCTTCCTGGCCCATCTGGTTGGTCACATGCGCGAAGCAAAGGACCGAACACCCGCGCGCCTCAGCAAAGGCATACAGCGCCGCTGCCTCCATCTCCACAGCCAGCAGACCTTCCTCCCGGTGTTTTTCAATCGCAGTTTCGGTTTCACGGAAGGGGGCATCCGTGGTCCAGCTTGCGCCTGTTATCACTGGGGCCGGGAGCTCGCCCGAGCCCTGTTCGAACGCAGCTACAAGGCCGGCCGGTGCATGACTGTAATCCGATGGCGGGCAGTAATGATAACTCGTTCCCTCATCCCGAAGCGCACGGTCGATCAGGATGAAATAGGGTGGTTTCTGGACCGGCGTAAGCTGGCCTGCCGAGGTGAGGCTCAGTAGAAGCCGGCAGCCACAGGCGAAGAGTTCCTCCGCCACCAGCACCGCGAAAGCGGACCCTACGGCACATCCCACGATGCCCACTTCCCGGTCCCCCAGCGAGATCACGTCGAGTTCGGTGTGATAACAGACCCAGTCCGTGTGGCGCCGCGTCAGCCCTTCGGCGCGTTTGCTACGCACAATGTCGCCGTCCGGATCGAGAATGCATACCTCCGGCACTGGTGAGGTCGATGCCTGTTTCTGGCGGCGCGCTTCCCGCAGGAGGCTTTCCGGCGTGAAAGCGGAGGGCTCGTGCCAATGCTTATCGCGAAGAATCGGCGGCAATTGGGTGGACTCTGTCATAATCACCTTTGTTTCGGCCTGTACCCGTGACGACTTGCTGGACCTGCCGGGACAAGTATAGTCGATCGCCCTCCATGCTCGCCCTCGAACTGTCAGAAAGGCTCCGTCCAGGGGCGCAGGTCAAGTTCGAACGTCCAGGCGCTGGGTGGCTGTTGGTGGAGCTGGAGGTACTGGGCGGCAATGGCATCGGGTTCCAGGAGGGAATCCGGGCCCCGCTCCGCCAGCGGGAAGAACACCGTCGCGCTCTGCTCGTAGTCACCGTAGGGAGACGTGTCGTAATTGCGCCGGTGACCGGTTTCCCGGGAAAGCACCATCGTATCGGGATGCTCGTCGCGCCATGCCTTCCAGCTTGTCATTCGGGATGGTTTCAGTCTGAGTTCCCGGCCTTTCAGCGGCCCGCTTATGGCACGGCCTTCAATCTGGGACCAGAGGGATTCGGTCTGGCGGTCTTACATGAGGAGGTCGTTGTTGTACAGCAACCCTGAGACGCCGAAAGTGAGGTTTTCTCCCCCAACGCTGGCGTCAAACACCATACCGGTACCGCACAACGGGCAGTAGGTGATCAGCCACTGGTTGGCACCGCGCGAATGATTGATGATTTCATGGTAATTCATGATGCCTACGGGATAGGCGTAGGGCTTACCATCAAGCCTGGCCCCCAGGATCCGGTCTCCGCTCTCGAGAAAAGTGGCCTCAGCGGCCTTTACATAATGGGGGTTGGTGAGCGCCGGTATGCCATCCCGGGGCGGTCCGCCACGGAATACGTCGTCGGCGGGGACGCTGGCATCGGACAGGTCGAAGCCGTTGAGGGTCCGGGCGCAAGCAGGCGGTGAGGCCACAGTGCCGCCGAGCAGTACCACAGCTGTCAGTTGCATAACCCAGGCCGGAATAGTCATATCCCACCTTCCGGTGTGGTTCATTTCGTTTCAAGGGCTTCGCCCGTGGCCTTTCGCCAGAACTGCCGGAAGCGCTGCGGGTGAAAACCGTTCATGGTCTTGCCCTCAAGAAAAAGCAGTGGCGTGCCCCGCCCACCAAGACGCTCAAATGTGGTCCTGGCCTTGGCGGATTCATTCAGGTTGTACTCGCTGTAGACGATGCCGTGTTCGCTGAAAAAGCGCTTCGCCGCTTCGCAGCTTGGGCAGTAGTCAATGGAGAACATGACCACCTCCCGGTCTGTTCCCGCGATGCTCACCGTACTGACGGCCCCAATGATGAGGAACAAAAAGATGTAAAGCGTATTTCGGAGGATCATGAGAGACCTCCCTCTGGTATGACTCCAGTGATACCGACACAGGAAGAGTTCCAATGTTACTCCGCAAAGGCTCGCTCCCCGCCAGCCGATCGCCCGTTTGATGTCTCTTGGCCTGCGTGATTGCGTCATGTGCTTGTTGTTGGCGACATCAGAACTGATAGGTTGCGATCAACTCGCCATAACTGAAAGAGCGGTCTGCGCGGCCAGCGCGCCATGGGCGGTGACGATAAGCAAGCCCATGAAAGGCGCGATAATGGTCCGTCGGTTCATCATGCGGAATCTCCGGGTGCTTTGTCGTTGGTGTAAAAGCAATGGTGGGCTTTTATTACGAGTTATACATCGAAGACATCCGGCAGTGGATTTTGTTACGGCGGAGCCTGGCATAAGGACTCTCCGAATTAGGGAAGTCCAGCTCCCATAACCCCCTCCCCGGGAAGTCCGGTATATCACTTCCCTGAGGAGGGCTGGGTTGGAGGGTGCCTTGATCAGGAACCTTTGGGCTCATCGTCCCGAACGAAATCCAGCGACACGTTGTCCGCCTCGGTGATCGAGTCCTGCTCGAACATCATGTGGATGAAGGGCTGGGTTCCGCCATTGGGTAGTTCGTAGGCGGTCTCAACCGGGGCATGCCGTGGTGCGGTCGGGCCCAGTCCCAGCAGCGGACCAAGGACCGGCATGGGCTTGTAGGGCTCAACCGGCAGCATGATCAGGTGGGTGTGATGGGGCTGTGACGAGATGGGCCGTTTTTCCGCGGGGAGCGGGAGCTCTTCGTCAATGGCCAGCGAATAGTCGTTCTTCCGGACGATTTCGGTGGTCATCAGGTGCGTCATCCAGGTGCCCTTCTTCTCACCATTCACATAGAGGTCACCGAAGCCCCAGAAGGCACCATGGGTGTACTCTCTGGGCATCAGGGGTGTGCCGATACCGGTTGTCCCGTGGAGCTCGGTATCCACCACCACACCGCCGCCGGTGTCGTACCCGGGAATGGGCGGCTGGACCAGCGTCTGCATGTCGATGCGGTAGTGGTTGCCGTCAGGGTCGTGGAATTCCGTCTCCAGTTCCAGTTCATCGGCGGCACTGAAGGGGCCTCCCGGCTGGTCCACCTCGACATTGTTGACCATCCTCGCCTCAAGATACCCATTGCTGCCCTCGGCCATGGGCAGGGGCTGGGCGTTATTGCCGAAGGGGCCAGGCTGGTTGAAGGCGGTGTACCGGGTGCCGGCTTCATTGGTCTCTCGTGCTTCTTCCGGGGCTGACACCAGCGCCGGCATATCCCGCAGCAACTGTTTGATGGGGCCGAGATCTGTCTTTTCGACATAGGCTTCCATGTCGCCACGTTTCGGGTTGTCCGGCGTGCCGAAGACTTCTTCGCTGAGATTGATGCGCGGGCCGGGTTTGACCCAGTAGACCAGTTTTCCAGGGTCCTGTTTGACGGTCACGACCTCCGGTTCGTCGAGGGCGCCTGTGATGTCCGGCTGGCTCGCGCAGCCGCCGATGATGGCGGCGGACAGCGTTGTTGTAATGAGTGTCGTCCTCTTCATGATGGTCACCTTCTTCTGCGGTTTTGCTCTCTTGGCCGCCGGGGTAACCCGGCTGCCCCGCTTTGGGACACAGTAACGCCAGCCTCATTACAGTGTCGTTCATGTACCGGATGCCAGATTCCCGATCCGGTTTCATGATCAGGAGGTTTCTTAATGAGAGTACGAACGTTTGGAAAGCAATTGAGTGCCCTGCTTCTGGGCTTCCCTGTAATCGCCCTGGCTGCGGAGTCGGCGGACGTAACCATCCAGGCGAAACCCGGGTTCCAGTTCGAGCCTTCCACCATCGAGGTTCCTGCAGGAGCTGAAGTTACGGTCAATTTTGAGAACACCGGCGCCATGGGGCACAACTTCACAGTGCCTGAACTGAATGCGGGCACGGAGACGATCGGCGCGGATCAGAACGAATCCATCACGTTCACCGTGGGGGAGAGCGGCAGCTATGAGTTCATCTGTGACGTTGCCGGCCACGCGGCGGCGGGCATGACCGGCACGCTTAAAGTGAAGTAGCTGCATCGATGACGCCCGGGGCTTACCGGGCGTGTCAGACGGCCAGGTGACCCTGGCTGGACAGCGCCATGTCCACAAAAACCCTTTGATGTCTGCCTTGATCGACTCATGGTGCACCAGGCCCTTTCTGAGTGATCCATCAACAGGCTGTATTGCCCCCAGCAGCATCCCCAGGCTCATACCCCGGTGTACGGTATCGCCACCGATCATGGCGCTTGTGCAGAGGCTCTCGTGGAGATTTCCGCCGTGGATCCGGACAATCCAGAGTATCAGGGGGATGCCGTGCTCCGGGTAGCAGGCATGGGCAAAGGGATGCGGCAGTGACTGCCGGTCGGATGCCTCGCAGGCAGCCTTTCGGATCTGGACGTCTTAGAAGTAGGTCTGTTACGCCAAGATGATGGGATTCTGGACAGTGCTGTAGCGCCCTAAAAACCGGGCTGGTTCCATTTTCACCAGCCAGCCTTTATAATGGACTACGTATTATCCCATACAGGGCTTGGAAAAAGCCTCTAAAATCAACGGCAAAGGCACTCAGCCAGAACAGCGGGCACAGCTCCGATGGTTGGGTGAACTCAGACCGAATGACCAGCGAGACCTCCAGGGCGGAGGCAATCGAGCTCCGGCAACCAACGGACACAGACGGCTACCGGTTACACCGGCTGATTGCCGAATGCCCGCCGCTCGACCCCAATTCCATCTACTGCAACCTTCTCCAGTGCTCCCACTTTGCCGAGACCGGCGTGGCCGCCGAGCTTGACGGCGAGCTGGTGGGGTTCATTTCCGCGTACATTCCACCCACGAAGCCGGACACCGTTTTCGTCTGGCAGGTGGCGGTGCATGAGAAAGCCCGTGGCACCGGGCTGGGTAAGCGCATGCTGCGCTTCATTGTGGAGCGCCCGGCCTGCCGCAACGTCTGCTTCATGGACACCACCATCACCGAGGACAACGAGGCCTCCTGGGGCCTGTTCCGTTCCTTTGCACGGGATCTGGGCGCGGAGACACAGCACTCCATTTTCTTTGACAGTGAGGCCCATTTCGGTGGGCAGCACGATTCCGAGATCCTGTTCCGGATCGGGCCCTTCGACGTGAACGCTCACTGAAACAGCATACGGCTCCGGTGCCGGCTACACTGGTTGGCAGGAAAACCGGTCGGTTCCGGGGCGCAAAGTCAGAATCAACCTAAGAACGGTACTATGGCAGAACATACGGTAGAAAAAATCGGTGGTACGTCCATGTCGGATTATACCGCCGTTCGCGACAACATCATTCTCGCCAACCGCGAGGAAGGCGATGTCTACAATCGCATCTTCGTTGTCTCCGCCTATGGCGGCGTCACGGACCGGCTTCTGGAGCACAAGAAGAGCGGCGACGCAGGGGTCTATGCCCTGTTCTCCCAGTCCGACTCCGACTGGGCTTGGGGGGATGAGCTCACCAAACTCTCCAAATACCTGTGCGAGATCAATGAGGAGCTGTTTGGGGATGAGCTGCTGAGCCAGCAGGCCGACCAGTTCATCGCTGAGCGCATCGAGGGTGTGCGCAACTGCCTGCTCGACCTGCAGCGGCTGTGCTCCTACGGCCATTTCCAGCTGGAGGACCATCTGCTGACGGTGCGCGAGATGCTCGCCGGCATCGGTGAGGCCCACAGTGCCTTCAACACCACGCTGCTGCTGCAGAATGAGGGCTACAACGCCCGGCTGGTGGACCTGACGGGCTGGCGTGATACCGAAACCCTGCCGCTGGATGAGAAGGTCTCCCAGGCGTTCGACAAGATCGACCTGAGCCGCGAGCTGGCGATCGTGACCGGTTACGCGCAGTGCAAGGAAGGGCTGATGCGCACCTTCGACCGCGGCTACAGCGAGATGACCTTCTCCCGGATCGCGTGCATGACCGAAGCGAAGGAGGCGGTGATCCACAAGGAGTACCATCTCAGCTCCGCCGACCCCAAGATCGTGGATGCGGAAAAGGTGGTGCCGTTGGGCCGCACCAACTACGACGTGGCGGACCAGCTCGCGAACCTGGGTATGGAAGCGATTCACCCGCGCGCGGCCAAGGGCATGCGCCAGGCGGATATTCCGTTGCGGCTGAAGAATACCTTCGAACCGGAACACACCGGTACCCTGATCACCCGCGACTATGTGAGCGAAAAGCCACAGGTTGAGATCGTGGCCGGCATGCGGCACGTCTTTGGTATCGAGGTATTTGACCAGGACATGCTCGGCGAGCCCGGGGCGGACCGCAAGTTCCTGGAGATCCTGTCGCGCTTCAAGGTGCACTTCATCAGCAAGGACACCAACGCCAACACCATCACGCATTATGTGGATACCTCGCTGCGTAACGTGAAGCGGCTGGTAAAAGCGCTGGAAGAAGTCTTTCCGTCGGCGGAGATCTCCACCCGCAAGGTGGCGATGGTGTCGGCCATTGGCAGTGACATGCAGGTGCCAGGACTGCTGGCCACGGCGGTCAACGCCCTGCAGGATGCGGAGATCCCGGTGCTGGCCATGCACCAGTGCATGCGCCAGGTGGACATGCAGTTCGTGGTGGAGGAAAGTGACTACGAGCGTGCCATCGCTACCCTGCACGGTAAGCTGATTGAGCCCCATAAGCACGAATACGCCATTGTTGCGGCCTGATTGGCTGTCTCAATGGCTGTGATGAGACGCTGCTATTGCTTCAGAGCCCCTGTCTGACAGGGGCTCCCGCCCTTCCGCCCTGTAACACTCGCGGGCGCATTGAGTCATCCATAAACGACCGCATACAGTATATACAGATAGAACCATCAACCAGGGGAATACTATGGATACGCTGTTAAACCCGATGGAACAGCGTGACCGTGAGCTGGTTGACGACGTCAGGGCCGATACGACGGAAACCTGGAAGGAACCGGCGTCAGCCGAGCCGGAAGGGCTCGACGATCAGGAGCCAGCTTCCGTCGTCGGTCACTATTTCCGGGATGCCCATCGCTTTTCGCTTCTCGGCAGGGAAGCGGAACGCGACCTGGGGCAGTCACTGGAACAGACCCTTCGCGGTCTGCTCGCGGAAATCGCGGAACCCGAACTGGAAGCGCTCACCATCCGGGAAGTGCTTGCCCGGGTGGAAGCTCACAGCGGTTCGCTCAGCGAGCAGGCACGCCAGCATCTGGCGGACCTGCGAAAGTGGCGGCGTGAACTCATCCAGAGCAACCTTCGGCTGGCGGTGTACATCGCCCGGGGCCAGCAGGGCCGGGGTCTGCCCTTGCCGGATCTGATCCAGGAGGCCAACCTGGGCCTGATCAAGGCCGTGGAGCGCTTTGATCCGATCCGTGGCTTCAAGTTCTCCACCTACGCCTACTGGTGGATCTCCGAAGAGGTCAAGCGGGCCATCAAGCGCGGTCGCCGTGTGGTGCGTACGCCCGACCATGTGGTGGATGAGATCCGCCGCCTGCAGGCTGTGGAGGCCCGTCTCCAGCGCGAAACCGGTTCCCAGCCAGATCGCTATGAGCTGGCGGAGGCGGCCGGAACCACGCCGGAGCGCGTGGATGAACTGCTGGGCTTTGCCCGTCCGGAGGTCTCCACCGCCACGCCGATTTCCAGTGAAGGGGATCTGGAACTGGGCGACACCCTTGCCGATGAAAGCGGCAACAAAGGGGAATCGCCTCTGGAGGAACGGGATCAGGCGCGCCTGCTGAAGGATCTGTTCCACCTGCTGCGTGAACGCGAAGCGGATATCCTGGGTCGGCGATTCGGGATCAACCGGGACGAGCCGGAAACGCTTCAGGTGATCTCCGAGGAGCTGGGCATCAGCCGTGAGCGGGTGCGCCAGATCGAAAAGGGCGCACTCAGCAAGCTGCGTGAGCATGCCGCCCTGTTTGCGGATGTGGCCGGCAACTGAATCCCAGCCTCAGTTCACCAGGTAGAGCCAGGTGGCAGCCGCTGCCTGGCACGCCACCACCCCCGTTGTCAGCATAAGCCGGAGATTGAGGTACCAGCGCGGCCAGTAGCCGGGCAGGGTAAACCAGTCCGCAAGGCACAGAAGGATGTACAGGACCGGGAAGATCAGTGCCTGTAAGTGCCAGTCCAGCAGCAGCGTCAGCCCCGCGGAAACGAAGAACACCTGACTCAGGAACATGGCGTGGATGGGGGACAGCGGATAGCTGTGCTCCCCCATCTGCATGCTTACAGGCCAGTAGACGCCGCTGAGGAACGCCAGTATCCCCGCGCTGTACAGGTAGAAGAGCTGGGTGCCCAGCGGGCCGTGATGGGTGGAAAACACCATGATGGCAAGCGTGGCTACGAAGGGAATCAGCCCCGCTAGACCGAAGGTGAATGCAAGCGGGCGTATTGCAAGCATCAGCGGTATCTCCCTGTGGGGATGCGCAGAGGATCAATGCCCACCTCATCCAGACCGACCATTTCGTTGTAGGCCGAATCATGGACCAGTTCCCGGGTGGCAATGCCCGCCTCGTCGAGCAGTTCATTGGCGGCGGGGATGCTGGGAAGGAGCATGGTGGTGTTATGGTCGTCCGAAAGAACCAGCTGCTGACCGTCCAGCAGCACACGGATCATGTAGAACTGGCCTTCCAGTGAACGGATTTCGGTGTACTCGACACGTTGTGCCGCGTCGCGGAGAGCGGGTAGCTGAATACGCATAACCGGGTCCCATCATGCCCTGTGGTGTATTGAGAGATACGATGGCGTGGTGGTATCTGGTTTGCCCGTGCCCTCAGTCTGTGTGATCTGTCATGTTCCGCCGGCCTGCCGCCAGCCCCAGGGCGGAGCCGATCAGCATCAGTACGACCGTGCCCGTGATATTGGCAGTACCAGCCGCCACTGCGCCGGAACGCAGAAGGACAAGGGTTTCGTGGCTGAACACTGAGAACGTGGTGAGCCCGGCGCAGAAACCGGGCACCAGGAACGCGTGGAGGTTGGCGTGCGCGAGCCTTGATGAGGGTATGGTAGCGCGTCCGGCAATCCAGCCGATGAGAAGGGAGCCCAGGGTGTTCACGACCAGGGTGCTCCACGGAAGCAGGGCCTCCGGGAGCAGGAACCGGTCCACCCCGTAGCGCAGGACACCGCCCAGTGCCGTGCCCAGAGCCACCCAGAGGCTGGTGATCGCCTGGTTCATTGCCAGCCTCCTGTCATCGCCAGCCCCAGAATGACCGCGCCCAGCCCGGCCACCAGTGTGGCAGCCAGGTTGAACACCGCTGTTGCAGCCCGGTGCGTGCGCGCCAACGTGATGGTCTGGAGGGACCAGGAGGATACCGTGGTGAAGCTTCCGCAGAAGCCGGTCATGGCCAGGGCGGCGGTCACGGGCTGTTCCGTCGCGCCCCCAAGGGTGCCGACCAGAAGCCCCAGGACAAAGGCCCCAAGGGTGTTCACCGCGAGGGTGCCGAAGGACAGTGGCGTGTGGGTGCGCCGGTCAATCCAGCCCGTCAGGTGGAAGCGGCAGAGCCCGCCCAGCGCGCTGCCGGCCGCGACGGCCGCGAATTCCGTGATCACAGCGCCACCCCGCGGCTCTGGGCGACGGTTTCCTCCCGGACCGGGCACCCCAGGAGGTGGTCATTGACCATGCCGACCGCCTGCATGAAGGCATAGCAGATGGTAGGGCCGACGAAGCGGAAGCCCCGTTTTTTCAGCGCCCGGGACATGGCCCTGGACTCCGCGGTTTCATCCGGAATTTCCTGCACATGATGGAATTCGTTGATGATCGGCTGATGGTTCACGAACGACCACAGGAAGGCACTGAAGGCCTCGCCATCCTGTTCCATGGCCAGAAGTGCCCGGGCGTTGCCGACAATGGCCTCAACCTTGCGGCGATTGCGGACAATGCCGGTGTCCGAGAGAGCCGCTTCGATCTCCGGCTCGCCCCAGCCGGCCAGACGCTCGGGCTGGAATGCCTCGAACCGCTGTCGGTAGCCTGACTGCTTGCGCAGGATCGTCAGCCAGCTCAGCCCGGCCTGCTGGCCATCCAGGCAGAGTTTTTCGAAGAGCTCGTTCCGGTCCGTTACAGGACGGCCCCAGACCCGGTCGTGGTACTCGATGTAATCCGGCGCATCGCCGCACCAGGGGCAGCGCCCGTCACTGCGTTCCGTCACATTCTTCATGCTGACCCCACCCTGTGTAAGTGCCAGTGCGCGTCACGGATTACCCCGTCATGTCGCCATTCGGGCATTGCATGCCCCTGCCAGGCCACGCACAGCCGGTGGCCCTGAACCGTGGTGGTGGCTATGCGCCAGGCTGGGCCCGGCCGGTCAAGAACAACCCGGTTGCGCTCAGGGTCGAACACCAGTGCCTGCAGATTGCCGGCAATGCCCCGCCCGGTGGCCTTGATCCAGGCTTCCTTCAGGGTCCAGAGCGTCAGGAAGGCGTCTTCAGGCTGGTCCTGCGCCCGAAGCCAATCCGTTTCCGGGGCTGCAAACCAGCGCCGGGCGAGCGCCTGCCAGGGCGGTTGGCGATCCACCGGCTCGGCATCCACCCCGATGGGCCCCGGGCTGAATGCCGCCAGCACCAGGGTCTGGGTGTGGCAGAGGCTGCTCCTGAAGCCGGCATCAGCGGGGGTGATGGCACCGCCGGCCGGGAGCTGGCTGAAATCCGGGCAGGCCAGTCCATGGGTCCGGGTGAAGTGCCGGGCCCCCTGGCGCCATAGCAGGCGGGCCGTCGCGTAGGTGCTCCGGCGTCCGGCGTCCGCCATGGCGTCGAGTCGAGCCTTTTCCGCGGCATTCAGCGAGACTTGCTCACCATTGCCGGGCGGCCCACTGAAAAGCTGCGGTGGCGCTACGGCTGAAGACGCTGGATCCGCCATCCATCACCTTCCCGGCGATACTCGAAACGATCATGCAGCCGGCTGGGCCGGCCCTGCCAGAACTCGATGCGTTCGGGGATCACCCGGTAGCCACCCCAGAAATCCGGCAGCGGGATCCGCCCCTGGCGGAAGCGTTGCTTCATGCTCTGGAGCTTTGCCTCCAGCGCCTGGCGGGATTCGATCACCGCGCTCTGATGGGAGACCCAGGCACCCAGCTGGCTGCCCTCGGGGCGCGAGGTGAAGTATTTCAGTGACTCCTGCCGGCTCACCTTCTCCACAGCGCCCTCAATGGTCACCTGCCGGTTGAGCACCACCCAGGGGAAAAGCATGGCCGCGCGTGGATTCTCTTCCAACGCCCTGGCCTTGCGGCTGCCGTAGTTGGTGTAGAACACGAAGCCGGCGGCATCGAAGTACTTGAGCAGAACGGTGCGGGCGGTGGGCCAGCCCTGGGCATCCGCGGTAGCCAGTGTCAGGGCATTGGCGTCCTCGATGCCCGCCTCCTTTGCCTGGGCGAACCAGTGCTCGAACTGGCGGAAGGGGCAGTCGTCCAGCTGCTCATGCTCCAGCCCCTCGCTTTCAAAATCGCGGCGCATGTCGCCAATGTCCACGGTTTACCTCCTGAGTGTTGTCGCCAGAACACTAACACGTTCGCGCCGGCGTTGCCCGGTGCCAGCTTCATGGCCGTATAATGGCGCCGTGAACGACCACCGCTTGATGGAGTTACCGGATCATGGCACGCCGCACCAGTCCCTTCTTCGCCTACCTTGGCCGCCTGCGCTGGATCCGACGCTGGGGGCTGATGCGCAACGCCATTGAGGAGGATGTGGCCACGCATTCCTGGGAGGTCTCGGTCCTGGCCCACGCTCTGGCAACCATCCGCAACACGCACTACGACGGGAACGTCAACGCCGACGCCATTGCCGCGGCCGCTCTCTATCACGATGCCTCGGAGGTGATCACCGGTGACATGCCGACACCGGTGAAGTACTACTCCAGCGTCATGCGCGAGGCCTTTGCGGACGTTGAGCACCGGGCCCAGAAGGAGCTGCTGGACCTGCTGCCGGAGACACTGCGCCCGGCGCTGGCGCCCTACCTGGAAGAAAGCAGCTGGAGTGACAGCACGGCGGAGCTGATCAAGGCGGCGGACCGGCTGGCCGCTCTGCTCAAGTGCGAGGCGGAGCTGCGGGCGGGCAACCGGGAGTTCGAGCAGGCGGCCAGGCAGATCCGCTCGCGGCTGGAAGCCGAGGCGCTGCCTGAAGTGGCGTATTTCCTGGAAGTCTTTGCCCCGGACTACGGCGCCAGCCTGGACTACCTGCTGGAGCGCCAGTAGCGCCATCCCGGCGCCTTGTCCACGACCATGCCGACCCGGACCGCAAGGCCGCTGGCCCGCTCAACGGCGTCCTCCACCCGGCCGCGGTAGATTTCAACCCTGGGCTCATTCCTCCGGATCCCTTCCAGGGCTGTTTCCGCTTGCCGCCACAGCCGGTCGCGGTCCGCCTCACTGAGGGTTTCTTTCTGCCCGTGAACCTGCAGCCATATGGTATTGCCCTGAACGGCCGCCTTCACGGGCTCGTCAACAATCCGCACGTCACTGCCCTTGGGCGTGGCCCAGACCAGTTCTTCGATGTCGTCATTGAACATCCGGATGCAGCCGTGACTCACCCGCTGGCCAACCCCGAAGCGTTTGTTGGTGCCGTGGATCAGGTAGCCGTCCTCCTCCAGCTGGAGGGCAAAGGGCCCGAGGGGGTTGGAGGGGCCTGGCGGGATCTCTGCCGGCAGTTTGCGGCCCTCCTCGGCAGCTTCCTCCCGGATGGACTCGGGTGGGTACCAGGCAGGGGATTCCAGGCGCATGCGCACACTGGTCCGGGTCAGTGGTGAGGGCGTGCTGGAGTTGCCAATGCCCACCGGGTAGGTCACCACCTGGTCGTCCCGGAAATGATAGAGCCGGAACTCGGCAAGATTGATGACAATGTCCTCGTGGGGGCCCGAGGGCAGAATCCGGCGGGAAGGGAGCCTTATGCGGGTGCCGTCCCCGGGCAGCCAGGGATCCACGTCCGGATTGGCGCGCACCATCTCGAGAAAACCGAAACCACGGTTCTCGCCGATACCGGCGAAAGTGTCCTCGTAGGCTGTGGTGACCCAGGTGGGTTTGCCGATGATGGTGTCGCCGGGCTGCCACTCATGAACCTGCCCGTTGGCGGGCGGCACGATCGTGAACGCCCACAGGCAGAGTGCGCCAAGGGTCCGGGGGAGACTATTTCGATTCGTCAGTGACAGCAAGATCCTGCTGATCCGTACTCGCGGCTTCGGCGTTGGCCAGGATGCGTTCAAACACATCAAGACATGTTGCCAGCTCGTCGTCACTGATGCCACTCAGCAGCTGCTCACGGAGGCCTTCGGCCCGTTCATCAAGCTTCTGGATGAAGGATTCACCGCGGTCGGTCAGGTGCAGCCGGCGGGCCCGGCGGTCCTGCTCACAGGGGCGACGCTCAATCAGCTTCTGGGATTCCAGGTTGTCGAGCAGCCGTACCAGCGTGGGGTTCTCAATGGACATCAACTCCGCCAGCTCCCGCTGGGTTACCCCTTCGCCGCCACGGTGGAGGGCGACCATGGTGCTCCAGCGTGCCTGTGTGACACCGAGATCCTTGAGACGCTCGTCGAGCAGCTTGCGCCAGCGACGGGCAATGCGGGCGACACTGAAGGGGAACTGACGGTTATTCATGTTATCGGCACTCCGCTTGGGCTGGCTGCCTGCCATCCTACCATCCATTAATTTGCCTGCTCATATTTGTGCACGCGGTATTTTAGCATCCGATCGGCATCATTGTGCCTTGGAGGACTAAAATCCTGCAGGGCATCCGTGATCGACCTTCTGTTAGTCTACTGTGGGGAGCTGGGTTCACCCATAGGGGTTGTCCACAGGTTACAGCGGGAGGGAACACGTCGATGTACAGCCTCAGGTGGGTGCCGGTATGGCTGGTGTTAGTGGCCATAGCGCTCTGGTTCGCTCTCAGCTATTGGTTCTGGCCATTGCCGGCGGCGGGTGAAACGGGCTGCCACGGAGCGGTTACAGCGGTGGAGCGTATCCAGGGCACGGCAGCGGTCACGCCACTGGACGGTCGCACCGTGCTGACGGAAGGCATTGTCACGGCGGATTTCAGCGCCCGTGAGGAACTGGGTGGGTACTTCATCCAGCAGGAGACGCGGGCGTCCGCTCAGGGGCCGGCGTCCCGAGGCCTGTTCATTTACGCGCCCGGAGCGGATGTGTCACCGGGAGAGCGGCTTCGGGTGCGTGGTGAAGCCGGGGAATACCACGGCATGACCCAGCTTTCCGAGGCCCGCATCGAGGCCCGTTGCGGCGACCCGGGGCTGCCCGAAGCCGCGCCGTTGTCCCTTCCCTTGGACAGCGAGGGGAAGGAGGCGCGCGAGGGGATGAGGGTCCGCCTGGAGCACGGGGCCACCATTACCGGACTCTATGGGCTGGCGCGTTACGGCGTGATCACCCTGGCGGACGGGCGCCTGTTCCAGCCTACCCAGGTTGCGGAACCCGGTGAGGCGGTACGGCAGGTGGCCGAGCGCAACCAGGAACGCAGCCTGCTGCTGGATGACGGGAGCCGTAGCCAGTTCTCCGCCCTTCCGGAGTGGGTGCTGCGTCACTACGAAGCCGACCGGCGGCTGCGCGTGGGGGACGCGCTGAAGGATGTGGAGGGGGTTCTCGATTACCGCTATGGCGACTGGCGGCTCCAGCCCACAACGGCACCGACGGTCCGGACGCTGAATCCCCCACCGGAGCCGCTCGAACGGCCGGAGGACGGCATCATCCGGGTGGCGGGCTTCAACCTGCAGAACTATTTCAACGGTGATGGCAGGGGCGGCGGTTTCCCCTCTGCCCGTGGCGCGGAATCCGCGGCGGCGTGGCAGGCCCAGCACCAGCGCCTGGTGACGGCACTGGATGGGCTGGCGGCGGACATCATCGGGCTGGTGGAGCTGGAGAACGATGGTACCGGGGAAGGCAGTGCCATCGCCTCCCTCACGGCCGATCTTGAGGGCAGCTGGGAGTATGCACGCCCGCAGCGCCGGCCGGGTGATGATGCCATCGCCGTGGGCCTCGCCTGGCGCAGCGAACGGGTTGGGCCTGTGGGCGAGCCGGAGGTTCTGCGCTCGCCTCCCTTCAACCAGGGCAGTCGCCCGCCCGTAGCCCAGCGCTTTCGTCATCACGCATCCGGTGCTGTGTTTCTCGTGGTGGTCAACCACTTCAAGAGCAAGCGCTGCGGTGAAGCCAGTGGCCGCAACGCGGCGCAGGGGGATGGTGAGGGCTGCTGGAGCGCCCACCGGAATGCGGCAACCCGCCGCCTGCTCCAGTGGCTGGAGCAGCTCAGGGAGCCGATGGAAGCGCCAAACGTTGTTCTGGTGGGCGATCTCAACGCCTATGCGCGGGAGACCCCCCTGTCGCTGCTGGAGCAGGCCGGATACCGCAATATTCTTCTGGATCGTCATGAAAACCCGGCCAGCAGTTACATCTACCGGGCACAGTCGGGAACACTGGACTATATTCTACTGGCAGGAGAATCAGAGGTTACCGTGGAGGCGGCCGGCATCCAGCCTATCAATGCCGATGAACCGCCGCTGCTCCACTACAGCAGGGAAGAACGCAATGGGTTGCCGGAGTCGCTGACCGTCTCCGCGCAGGAACCCTGGCGAGCCTCGGACCATGACCCCTCCTGGGTGGACCTGAGACCTGGTATCGAGTGAGCAATGACGCTGGAGAGCGTTGATGGCAAAGCGGTCCGGACCCCTTAACCGGAGTAATGACATCCGTTACCACTGGCCCCTGCTTCTGCAGCGGGGGCCGCTGTTGATCGTGGTCCTGTATGTCCTGTTTGGAACCAGCTGGATCCTGTTCAGTGACCTTTGGCTGGCCACCCTGGTAAAGGATCCTGAAACAGCCAGAAACCTGCAGACCTGGAAAGGGGTGCTCTACATTGCCCTGACAGGGGTGCTCCTTTACCTGGCCATGCGGAGTCTGTACGCGGCCATTGCTGGTATAAGCCGTGAGGCGGTGGAGCGCGAGGCGCGGTTCCAGGAGATGGCAGAACATATCCCGGAGGTGTTCTGGATCTGGGATCCTGTGCATCAGCGCCTGAGCTATGTGTCTCCGGCGGTCGAATCCATCTGGGGATTGCCCGCGCAACACCTGCTTGAGGATCGACACCTGTGGCTTCGAAGCGTCCATCCCCAGGACAGCGAGCGGGTTACCAGCACGCTGGAACACATCATCCGCAGCTGCCAGAGCATCACACAGCAGTACCGTGTCCAGCATGCGGATGGCACCTGGCTGTGGCTTGAGGACCGTGCCTACCCGATCTGTGACGAACAGGGTGAACTGGTCCGGATGGTCGGGGTAGCTGAGAACATCACGGAGCAGCACCATCAGCAGGAAGCCCTTTACGAAGCCGCTTACTACGACCGTCTCACCGGACTGCCCAACCGTTATCTTTTCCATGAACGGCTGGAGCAGCAGTGTCAGGACGCCACCTGCAACAACCTGACGTTTTCCCTGCTGTTTCTGGATCTGGACCGCTTCAAGTACATCAATGACTCACTGGGTCACAGCGCGGGTGACGAACTGCTGCGCCAGGTGGCCCGGCGGCTCCAGAGCGTCGTCGAGGGGCGGGGTTTTCTGGCCCGGCTGGGTGGGGATGAGTTCGCGGTGCTGCTTTCCCGTCGTCCGGATACCGAACAGCGCGAAACCATCCTGCGCCCGATCATCAATGATCTCTCGCGGCCCTACCGGCTCCAGGGGGAGGATTCCTTCCTGACCCTCAGTGTTGGCGTGGCGCTGTTCCCGCGGGATGGCGGCGATGCGGAAAGCCTCACCCGCAGTGCGGATGTGGCCATGTACAGTGCCAAGCGCCAGGGTCGCAACAACTGGTCCTACTTCGACGAGAGTGACAATCCTGCCACCACCGAACGCCTTCGGCTCGAGGCGGATATCCACAGGGCGGTGGAGAACCAGGAGTTTGAGCTGCACTATCAGCCCCAGTTCAATGTCCAGGGTACCCGCATGGACGGTGCCGAGTGCCTTCTGCGCTGGCAGCATCCCGAGCACGGCATGATCTCACCAGGGGAGTTCATTCCCCTTCTCGAGGAGACCGGCCTGATCGTGGATGTGGGGGTGCGGGTGATCGAACAGGCCTGCCGTTGCATCCACGACTGGCGCGGGCGCGGGCTGCCGGATCATTTCGTGCTGGCGGTCAATGTGTCGGCGCGGCAGCTGCAGGATGAACACCTGCTGACGGAAACGCGGCGGCTGATGGAGGCCTGGAATGTACCGGAAGGCATGCTGGAGCTTGAGCTGACGGAGAGTTCGCTGATGGAGGAGCCGGCCTATTCCCGCCGGCTGTTCGCGGGGTTGCGCAGCATCGGCGCGAAGATCGCCATCGATGATTTCGGCGTGCGTTACTCCAGCCTGAACTACCTGCGTGAATTCGCTCCGGATATTCTCAAGATCGATAAGAGTTTTGTGGACCCGATTGCGGGTAACGAGCGGGATCGTCACCTTCTGGAGGGCATCATCCAGCTGTCCCATACCCTTGGCATTGGGGTGATCGCTGAGGGTGTGGAGACGGAGGCACAGCGGGCGATCCTGGAGAACGCCAGCTGTGACTGGATCCAGGGGTTCCTGCTGGCCCGCCCCATGGCCCTGGGTGGCGTCGAGGACCTGATGGAGCGGCTGGGGGCGATCAGGGCTGAGGCGGATACTGTTCGAACATGGCCTCAATAACCTGGTCAATCAGCTTGGTACGCTCTTCCCGATCCTGGTTTTCACTCAGGTAACGCCGGCCTCTTCCTTCCCAGACCACCTGATCAATGGTGGGGTCCACCATCTCCACCACCAGCTGGCCTTCGCGTATTTCGCGGGTCTGAACCGGGCTGTGGGCCACGCCAAAGGTGAAGGGGCTGCGCCCGAATCCAAAGCCAAGGCTGGGCCCCCGTGATTCAGTCCTTACCTCGTCCTCAATCCGGTAACGCACGAGCACGTCCGGCTCCACATCCGCCCGGGTGAAGCCTTCTCCGGTCAGTGCCTGTTCCAGGGCCCGTTCGATGCGCGCGGCGTCCAGGCCCTGAATGGCGTTCTCATCACGCTCGGCAAAGCGGTAGCTGCTGTAGCGGTCGAAACCGGCGTTGCTGTCGTAATCCGTAACGGCATAACGGGCGCAGCCTGTGACCATCGCCAGCAGTACCGCCAGTGTGACCACTCTGAATACAGTTGTCATCGGTTGAGCCTCCCATCAGACGATTCCATTATGGGCGCTTCCCGCGCCTGTGGGAACCGATGCCGGGGGCCTACCTGCTCCTGTCCTGACCCGATCGGAAGCGGTCCACCAGTACGTGCAGATCCTCGGCCAGCCCTTCCACGTCGGAGCTGACCTCCGCGGTCTGGTCCGCCTGCCCGGTGGTCTGGTCCGCCAGCTCGGCGATGCGTGTGATCTGTTGATTGATCTGGTCCGCCACCTGGCTCTGCTCTTCAACCGCGGAGGCCATCTGCATGGTCTGGGAAGCGATGGTGTCGATGTAACCCGCCACCTCCTGGACTTTGGTCTCGGTATCCTGAACCGCATCAAGCCCCTGCTGGGCCATGCTGCGGCTGTTCTCCGTGGCTTCCAGGGAGGCCTGGACCTGTTGCTTGAAGTTGTCGATGATCTGGTGGATGCGGTCCGTGGATTCGCGGGTGCGGCTGGCCAGGTTGCGCACTTCATCCGCGACCACGGCAAAGCCGCGTCCGGCCTCGCCCGCACGGGCGGCTTCAATGGCCGCGTTCAGCGCCAGCAGGTTGGTCTGGTCCGCGATGTCGGTGATCAGCTGGGCGGCGGAGCCGATCTCATCCGTGGCCTCGCCCAGCTGGTTCACGGTCTGGGCGACGTTATCGACACTGCCGGTCAGCTCTCCGATAACGCGGGAGTTCTCGCCCGCGATGCGCGTGATCTCGCCGGTGGCGGTGTTGGCCTCATCCGCCTGCTGCGCCGCCTGGCCGACACTCTGGGAGACCTCACTGATGGAGGCGGTCATCTCGTTGATGGCCGAGGCGGTCTGGTCCGTCTCACCACGCTGGTTGCGGATCTGGTCGCGACTGGTCTGCATCAGCTGATGCCCCTGGGCCGCCTTGGCGGACAACTGGCTGGCAAAGTTTTCCATCCGCTCGAGGACGGTGATCAGCCTGGCCTTTTCGCTGATCATCAGCATATCCAGCTCGCGCAGGCCGCTGCCCCGGGGCGAATAGGTGGTGGCTACGAGCGGATCGGCAAAGGCGTCAGGTCGCAGTGCCAGGGTCTGCTTCAGGCGCTCCTGCAGGCGCTGACGATTCCAGGCCGCACCAGCGGCAAGTCCTGCCAGGGTGGCACCGGCAACAGCCCCGGCACCGAGCCCAAGCCCCAGCGGTACCAGTGAAGCGCCTGCCACAAGGGCCAGCGGCAGGTTCTGCATGCAGACCGCCCTGAGCTCCAGTGTGAGCGGTACAGCCCGTTTGCCCGCATTGAGCCGGGCATAGACCCGGCTTGCCCGCTCCACCCACTCGCGTTCCGGTTTGGCACGCACCGATTCGTATCCGACGATCCGGCCATCACGGCGGATGGGGGTCACATAGGCACTGACCCAGTAGAAGTCGCCGTTCTTGCAGCGGTTCTTGACCAGCCCCATCCAGGGCTTGCCCGCCTTGAGGTGGCCCCACATGTGCTCGAAGACCATTGGCGGCATGTCCGGATGCCGGATGAGGTTGTGGGGCTGGCCGAGCAGTTCATCTTCCGGGAAGCCGCTGACCTCAATGAAGGCCTCATTGACGTACTCGATCACGCCCCGGTCATTGGTCGCGGAAATCAGGGGCCGGTCTTCCTGTACCGGTACTTCTCTGTCGGTAACTGGAAGATTTTGCCGCATGCCTGATACCTCTGAGGGAAAATTGATACCGCTCAAGATAGCACGGGAACCGGAATTTGCTCATGCGAATTACCCGTGACAGGGCTTTACCAGGGCGCTGGCTCAGGCATCATTGGTGCTGGTCCAACGGGGTGTAATGCAACAGGAGGTCCCATGTGGCGCAGAGGCACTGACTCATCCTTCCGGCTGAGCGAGCACGTTGTGGTTCTGACCGGCGCGGGCATCAGCGCCGAGAGCGGCCTGTCCACCTTCCGGGACGCGGGCGGGCTCTGGGAACAGGTGGATCTTGAGGATGTGGCCACTCCCGAGGCCTGGGCGCGCAATCCGGAACTGGTGCGGGATTTCTACAACCAGCGTCGCCATCAGGTCCTGGCGGCCCGCCCCAACGCGGCCCACGAGGCGCTGGTGAATCTTGAGAACCGCTGCCGGGTCAGTGTGGTGACCCAGAACGTGGACAACCTCCATGAGCGCGCCGGCTCCTCCCATGTGCTGCACCTCCATGGCAGCATCATGGAGGCCCGCAGTGCCGTGGATCCGGAGGAGGTGCTCGAACTGGGGGAGCAGGATCTGAGCCCGGATCTCACCTGCAGTCGGGGCCATCCCATGCGCCCGAACGTGGTCTGGTTCGGCGAGGCGGTACCGGCCATGGAAACAGCAGCGCAACTGGTCAGTCGCGCCGATCACCTGCTGGTGGTGGGGTCATCACTGAACGTTTACCCGGCCGCCTCGCTGGTCCAGTTCGTGGAGCCCGGGGTGCCGGTCAGCGTGGTGGACCCGGATGCCCGTCTGCATCTGCCCGGCGCCAGGGTGATCCGTAAACCCGCCACCGAGGGTGTACCCGAATGGGTCAGCGGGTTCCGGGCCGCCTTCAGTATCTGACGGAACTTCTCTTCCCCAGTGCCCCTGTGGCTGATGGCCGGAACGTGATCCCTGTCCCATAATGCAAAAGTCTGTTAGCCACGCTGGCCATACCGTTTTAGGGTCTGGAATTAAGGCCCGTTAATAACAACAACAGACAGAGAGAACGGTATGGGGCGATGGTTTGTGGCCAGTGGTGTGGCACTGGCGGTTCTGTTGGCCGTGATTGCGGGGCTGTACGCCGTTACCACGGCCATGCCGGAATCCGCTCCGGAGCCGGTCGCGGTCACGCAACCTCCGGAGCCCAGCCCTTCGTCCGTGCCGGAGCCGGGCGGTTCAGCCGAACCGGAGTCCGGTTCGCCCGTCGCCCGGCGTCTGGAAGGCGAGTTTGCCCGCATTGCCGACCAGTACGAGGCGGGTTCCCGATACCCTCCCTATTCCTTCCCCATCGATGAACAGGCCGTTTCGGACTACCGCTACAACGGCTACAGCCCGGTTCGCGTGCCGGTTGCCACCGACGACGGTGAGCGCGCCACCATCAGCCTGAGCCTGGATCGGCTCCATTTCGAACATGGCGAGCCCATTACCGGACAGGTGAGTGTTGGCGGTAACGGCGCCTCCGGGATTTCCCTGGATGAGGTCACTCTGCGGAATGAGGCGGGCGATATTCTCCACCGCGAGTCCCTGGAAGCCGGTTCCGGGGCTCAACGCCTGAGCGTGTCCCCAGGCACCTCGAGCGTGGAAGAGTGGCCCATGGAGCTGATGCTGATGGTCTCCGGTGACTTCCGGGGTGAGCCGGTGGATGCGGTGGCGCCGCTGCGCTACCACGCGCCCGTGGGGGATATTATTGGCGTGGACGCAAGCCGGGTGGAAGGCGCCCACCTGGTGATCCCGGTTGAAGTGGCCGTTGAAACCAGTGGCGATTACGCCATCGCGGGCAACCTCTATACAGAATCCGGCAAGCCCCTGGTGCACGTGGAGCACGAAACCCGGCTCTCTTCACTGGAGGGCACGGCGGAGCTTCGCATTCACCGCCAGGCTCTGGAAGCGAAAGGCGATGAAGGCCCCTACCAGCTGGGCGATCTGAGTCTGCGCCAGCTGCCGGCGAGGCCGGGGGACCGCACACGTTTCGGCCCCACCGGGGAAGAGCGTCACGACGTTGAGGGCGCTCCGTTTGAGCGTTACAGCCAGGAGGACTACCAGGATCCCATGCGCGAGGCCCGACTCGAGTTCCTGCGCAATGCCGCTGAGGAAATCGAGCCATAGGCTCGCCGGGTACAGGGAAGGCACAACAATAAAAGGGTTATGCAGTACAACAACAAGACGAAAGATCCGGAAAGGAGAAACATCATGAAAGGCCTGAAGATTACGGCACTGGGCATGGCGCTGGCGTTTGCCGGCGGCGCGCAGGCCCAGCTTGCCGGCAAGAACGTGATCCTGATCCATGGACTCCAGGGTGATGACATTGCGGAGAACCCGACGAGCCAGCAGGAGATTGAGCAGAATGGCGATGCCTACTGGCAGGCGTTCTGGGCATCACGTGCGGAGGCGCGGATTGACTGGGGCAGTCACGAGCGCGTTGAGGGTCGTACGGCTGAACGTGCGTTCAACCAGCTGGTGGAGATTTCCCAGCAGGGGCTGTGCAGTGAGGGCTGCATTGTCGTGACCCATTCCACCGGGGATCTGGTAGGGCGCTATGTGCTGGACAACCAGGCGCGCTGGTTGAGCAATGCGGGTCTTGAGCCGCTCAACGTGATCGCGGCGCTGGACTTTGCCGGCGCCGGGGGTGGCTCCGAACTGGCGGACCTGGCAGTGAATGCGGCCTATGCGGACAGTTTCGGGGATGAGTTGGCCAAGCTGGCCGTGACCGCCTACCTGGGCACCACGCCAACCCCGGAAAACCTTGGTGTCCTGAGGGACCTGCAGCCCGCAGTCGCACGCAATATTGCGACCTCACCCAACAGCGTGCCGCGGCTGCGATTCGTGGGCGGAGGCAGCAATTACGGGGGGCTGACCGGGCCCTTCCTGCCGGGCATCGACGATGGTGTTGTGGCGCTGCATTCCACCTGCGGCGGTACCCAGGTGGGCAGCTACAAAAGCTGCGTGAGCAATGTGGCACTGGACGGCAAGCGCACCAGCGTCAGTGCGCCCTCCGGGCTCTACTACAACCACTATCCGGTACTGATGGGAGAGAAGGTGGATCACAGCCAGGTGATCAACACCGAGTCCGGCAATACGCTGACCTACGCCAACAATGGGTTCAGTGTGTCCGGGGTGTCCGTCAACTTCCAGACCGAGACCTACGAGGAACGCCCGTGGTGGAAGTTCTGGGGCAGCGGTGACACCTACCAGGTGGTCACCGACTCCGAACAGTCCAGTGTCTCCGGCCTGGTGTACCAGACGCTCAACTGAGTGAGCCCTTCCAGGAGCGGCTTCGGCCGCTCCTGGTTCACCGCATCTGGAAACGGATCGGGAGCTGCAGCCGGAAGGTGTCGCCCTCGATCTTATCGGGAACCCGTGGCAGGGGTTCCGCCCGTTGCAGCATCTCCACCGCGGCTTCATCCAGGATGCCGTACCCGCTTTTGTCCACCAGTTCCGTGCGGTTGAGTGAGCCATCACGGTTGAACCCGATGGTCAGGCTGACGGTGCCCTCCTGACCCAGGCGCCGGGCGCGCCGGGGGTATTCATAGTGCTGTGCCAGGTGGCGCTGGAGTTCCGCCAGGTAGGCGTCCTCCTCGGCCTGGTCGCCACCGCCGATGGTGACATTCTGGGTCTCATTGCTGGCTTCCGGCGTGCTGCCGTTCTTTGAGCTGGATTCCTGCTCCACGGGGTTGTCGGGCGGCTCGACCGGCTCAACACTCTTTTCAGGCTCAGGCTCAGGCTCAGGCTCAGGCTCAGGCTCAGGCTCAGGCTCAGGCTCAGGCTCAGGCTCAGGCTCAGGCTCAGG
>NZ_CAJXMA010000025.1:0-33070 GCF_913056445.1 uncultured Halovibrio sp. | reverse complement strand
GGTTGAACGTGAGGGCCTTAAAGCGTTGCTGCTCATCCAGGGCCAGATGGATATCGGACGCGGGTGGCGATTCAAGCAGCCGTCGGGTGATACGCTCGTAATGCGCCATGAAGGTAGCGAAGGCATCGCCTTCGTCCAGGTGGGCGCGGTAGCTGTCGCTGCGATTGCGGATCAGCTTTGCCTCCTGGAGCAGCCGCCAGCGCTGCACGGCGTCCCATGATGGGGCCTGCAGGAAGAGTGAGCGGTCGAAGCGCTGGAACAGATCCTGATAGCGACCGGCCAGCTGTTCATTCACATAATGCCGCCAGAGCCCGCTCGGATCCTGTTCAGCCTCCAGGCTGTTGACCGGTGTGTCGAGCTCACGCTCGTCGACGGCCTGGGCGCCCAGGCACCAGCCCTCCAGCAGGATAATGCCGGGGCGCCCCTGGAAGCTGTGCCACTGGGACTCGGGCAGCCGGTCATCCGCGCTTTTGTCGAAGAGTGGCAGGGGCGTGCGGGTATCATGGCTGGCACCGTGCAGCCTCTCCACACATTCCAGCAGCCCCTCGATGTCGTGGGTGCCGGGAACCCCACGGGTCGCCAGCAGTGGGTGCACGGTGTCCGCAAGTTCGCGGCGGGAATGCCGGCTCAGGTAGAAGTCGTCCAGGCTGAGCACGCAGGAGGAGACGGCAAAGCAGTGGTGTAGAACCAGCCTCAGTGCCCGTGCCAGGGTGGTCTTGCCGCTGCCCTGGCTGCCACCAATGGCCATGACCAGTGGGCGGCCAAGCCGGCGCCGGTCGGTGAGCAGCCACGCGGCCATGGGGATGACCAGGCGCGGGAAAACACTCATCCACCCCTGGGGGAGCTGTTCAGCGGCGAGGAACCGCTGCAGCGCCAGCACCGCATGCTGGCGAGCCTCGGTGATGCTCCGGGTCGGGAGAGGGGTATCGTCGGGCCAGCTGGCCTCCGGAAAGATGACCGTCCCTGGTCTGTGTTCTCTGCCTGCCGTGTGTTCCGCCATGCGCCAGCCTGTGTTTCCGCTCAGAGGTTGCGTTCGCCGCGGCGATAGACGTTTTCGTACACGTGGTTGGTCGCCTCGACAAAACCGTCAATGCTGCCACAGTCAAAACGCCGGCCCCGGAATTGGTAGGCAAGAACACAGCCGTTCTTTGCCTGTTCCAGCAGGGCGTCTGTGATCTGGATTTCGCCGCCCTTGCCAGGCTTGGTCCGCTCCAGGATGTCGAAAATATCCGGCGTCAGGATGTAGCGCCCGATGATGGCCAGGTTTGAGGGGGCCTGATCTTTTGGTGGCTTTTCCACCATGTCGGTGATCCGGTACAGACCGTCCTTCATGGTTTCGCCCTCGATGACCCCGTACTTGTGGGTTTCGTCCTCGGGCACTTCCTCGATGGCCACGATGCTGCACCGGAACTGGTTGTAGAGCTTGACCATCTGGGCCATGACACCGTCGTCATTGTCTCCGGCAACACAGAAGTCATCCGCCAGGATGACCCCGAATGGATTGTCACCGATCAGGTTGCGGCCGGTGAGGATGGCGTGGCCCAGGCCCTTCATCTCGTTCTGCCGAGTAAAGGCGAAGCGGTGGTTCTCGATCAGGTTGCGGATGCCCTTGAGGTTATCTTCCTTGCCGGTACCCGCGATCTGATGTTCCAGCTCATAGCTGATGTCGAAATGGTCTTCGATGGCACGCTTGCCACGGCCTGTGACGAAGCCGATATCCTGAATGCCCGCCTCCGAGGCCTCTTCCACCGCGTACTGCACCAGCGGTTTGTTGACGATGGGCAGGATCTCCTTGGGCATGGCCTTGGTGGCCGGGAGAAAGCGGGTGCCGTAACCGGCGACCGGGAAAAGGCATTTGCTGATCATGGCTTGCGTTCCCTGTTGTGTGTTCGCTGATGCACGGATGATTCCAGAAGCCACCAGTGTAAACAATCCGTTGCACAAAAAAGAGGGTGCTCATTGCGGTTCTTTGATTTGCGCTGCCTGCAGGGATTGCTCATGCTGTAATCATGAACCCAAACGATGCCACGCCTTTCACTCTGGTCCTTTTCGGCGCCGCAGGCGACCTGGCCCGGCGGCGGCTGGTGCCGTCCCTGTATGCGCTCTGGTGTGACGGGGCCCTGCCGGAGCACTGGCAGCTTGTGGGCGTGAGCCGCAGTGCCCGTACCCGCGATGAATGGCGCGCGGAACTCGTCGATGCGCTGGAAGGCCATGTCGCCGATGAGTTCCTGGCCCATGTGGACTATGTGTCCGCGGATGCCACGGATCCGGGCGCGCTGGGGCGTCTGCGTGGGAGTCTGGACGGGCAGCACTGCATCTTCTACCTCGCCACCCGCGCTGACCTGTACGCTGGTATCACCCAGGCGCTGGATGAGGCGGGCCTGGTCTCCGGGCAGTCCAGGATTGTGCTGGAGAAGCCCATAGGGCTGGATTACGCCTCGGCGGAAGCAATCGAGAGCAGTGTGCGGGAATGCTTCAGCGAGCGCCAGATCTTCCGCATCGACCATTACCTGGGCAAGGAAACCGTCCAGAACCTGCTGGTTCTGCGTTTTGCCAATTCCATCTTCGAGAGTCAGTGGAATCACCGTTACATCGATCACATCCAGATCACCATTGCCGAATCCGGCAGCGTGGCCGGCCGCGGTGCCTTCTATGATGAGGTTGGGGCCCTGCGGGACATGGTGCAGAACCATCTGCTGCAGCTGCTGTGCATGACGGCCATGGAACCCCCGAACACCCTTGATGCGGATGCGGTGCGCGATGAGAAAGTGAAGGTGCTGCGAGCCCTCAGGCCCATGGAAGCCGCCTCCATCGCCGAAGAGGTGGTGCGAGGGCAGTATGTCTCCGGAGCTGGCGGTGAGGCCGGCTACACGGAGGATGCCGATGTCCGTGAGAGCGCCACGGAGACCTTTGTGGCCATGCGTGTTGCCATTGATAACTGGCGCTGGGCCGGGGTGCCGTTCTACCTGCGCACAGGCAAGCGCCTGCCGGAACGCACCTGCGAGATTGTGGTCCACTTCCGGCCCGTGCCGCATTCGATTTTTCCGCAGCAGCGCGCGAGCATGGCCAACCGCCTGGTCTTCCGCCTGCAGCCGGACGAGGGCATCCAGCTTTCATTCAGCGAGAAACGCCCCGGGGCGGCCATGGACATCCGCATGTCCGAGCTCAGCCTCAACCCGCAGACCCTGAGACGGGAGCGGGCACCGGATGCCTACGAGCGGCTGCTCAGTGACGTGATCCAGGATAACCAGACGCTGTTTGTTCGCCATGATGAACTCATGGCCGCCTGGGAATGGGTGGACCCGATCCTTCAGAACTGGCGTGATTCCGGCGCCCGTCCGGAGCCTTACAGGGCCGGAACCTGGGGGCCCTCAGCAGCGACCATGCTGCTGGCCCGTGACGGACGACTCTGGGATGAAAGGGAGACAGACGATGCACCCGACGGTTGAGGCAGTTACACGGCGCATACGCGAACGCAGCGCCACCGACCGGGACCGCTACCTGGCGCTGATGGCCGGTGCCCGCCGGGACGGGCCGCAGCGCGAGACCATGAGCTGTACCAACCTGGCGCATGTGATGGCGTCCAAGCCCGATTCCGACAAGTTGATCCTGCGCCAGACGCAACGCAGTGCCAACGTCGGCATCATCTCCGCCTACAACGAGATGCTCTCCGCGCATCAGCCCTATGGAGACTTTCCGGACCAGATCCGGCGTACGGTGGCGCGGGCCGGGCATGTGGCCCAGTTCGCCGCTGGCGTGCCCGCCATGTGCGACGGTATTACCCAGGGGCAGCCGGGGATGGAGCTGTCGCTGTTCTCTCGGGATCTGATCGCCCAGGCCACCGCCATCGGGCTCAGCCATAACGTGTTCGACGGCGTGCTCTGCCTCGGCATCTGCGACAAGATCGTGCCCGGGCTGCTGACCGGCGCCCTGCGTTTTGGCCACCTGCCCACGCTCTTTGTACCGGCGGGGCCGATGCCCTCGGGCATGTCCAATGCTGAGAAATCCCGCATCCGGGAACAGCACGCGCGCGGTGAAATCAGCCGCGATGAACTGCTGGAAGCGGAGTCGCGCTCCTATCATTCGCCGGGCACCTGCACCTTTTACGGTACCGCCAACTCCAACCAGGTGCTGATGGAGGTCATGGGCCTGCAGTTGCCAGGGTCCTCTTTCATAAACCCGGGTACGGACCTGCGCGAGGCCTTCACCCAGGCCGCGAGCCGTCGGATCACCGAGGTCACCGACCTGGGGAACGACTACCGTCCCCTGTCGCAGGTGGTCTCGGAGAAGACGCTGGTCAACGCCATGGTGGCGCTGCTGGCCACCGGCGGTTCCACCAACCACAGCATCCACCTGGTGGCCATCGGGCGCGCGGCCGGCATCCGTATCGACTGGGAGGACTTCCACGAGCTCTCGCGGGTGGTGCCTCTGCTGTGCCGCCTTTATCCCAACGGTGAGTCGGACATCAACGACTTTGACCGTGCCGGTGGTGTGCCCTTCCTGATGCGGGAGCTGCTGGGCGCAGGGCTGATGCACGAGGATGTGAGCGTGATGTTTGGCGACTCCATCCACGACTACACCCGCCCGCTCGGCCTCGATGGGGCCGGGCGCCTGGTCCAGGGCGCGCCCCGCGAAGCCACCGGCGATCCCCAATGTCTGCGTTCGGCGGATGACCCCTTCCTGGCGGACAGTGGCTTTCACCGGCTGGAGGGCAACATGGGCCGGGCCATCATCAAGACATCCTCGGTGCCGGACAATCGTTGGTGCATCGAGGCGCCCGCCCGCGTCTTCGCGGATCAGCAGGCACTGATGGATGCCTACGAGGCCGGGGAGCTCACCCATGACGTCGTGGCCGTGCTTCCGGGGCAGGGGCCCGCCGCCAACGGCATGCCGGAGCTGCACAAGCTGATGCCGGTGCTCGCCAATCTGCAGAATGATGGCCTGAGGGTGGCACTGCTCACGGACGGACGTCTGTCCGGCGCCTCGGGCAAAGTGCCCAGCGCGATCCACGTGTATCCGGAAGCTGCCCGTGGCGGTGCCATCGGCCGCATCCGTGATGGCGACCGTGTCCGTATTGATGCCGCTGCCGGTAAGCTACACTGGGAGGCAGGGCGCGACCATGGCCAGCCGGTGCACTGGGGCCGGGGTAATGAAGGGCTTGGCCGTGAACTCTTTGCCGGCTTCCGGGACCAGGTTACCCACGCCGAGGCCGGCGCCACCATCTTCCGCTGGGACGATTGAGGAGCCTCCATGCCTGAGATCCGCCACTTCCTGCCGGACGACTGGCCCGGAATCTGGCCCATGCTGGAGCCGGCCTTCCGTGCCGGAGAGACTTACGCCTTCCCCACCGACATCAACGAGGACGACGCCTTCACTTTCTGGGTGGAAAAACCGGATTGCACCTATGTCGTGCTGGATGACGACGAGACCTATCTGGGCACCTATTTCCTCAAGACCAACGCGCCCGGGCCGGGCAGCCATGTCTGCAACTGTGGCTACCTGGTGGCTGAAAATGCTCGCGGGCGCGGTCTGGCGGACCTGATGTGCCAGCATTCCATGGAAGAGGCGAAGCGGATGGGCTACCGGGCGATGCAGTATAATTTGGTGGTGTCCACCAACCTGGGGGCCATCAAGGTCTGGGAGCGCAACGGCTTCGAGGTCACAGGCACCCTGCCGGGCGCATTCGAACATCCCGAGTATGGGTTTGTGGATGCACACGTCATGTACCGCTGGCTGAGCTGAACAGCCCGAGAAAGGGAGTTCCGATGACCACAACCTACGCCTTTACCCACTATGGAACGGGGTTTTCCCTCTACAGCGGCAAGACCCGGTCTTACCTGCGATACAAGGGGATCCCGTTCGAAGAGCGTCTTGCCACTCTCTCCGTGTACCGCCGGGTGCTGATCCCGAAGACAGGCGTGTCGATGATCCCGGTTCTGGAAACCCCCGAACACGACTTCATCCAGGACACCGTCGAGATCATCGACACTCTGGAGGCGCGGTTTCCCGAACGCGGCATCTACCCGAGCACACCGAAGCAGCGGCTGGTGTCGCTGCTGGTGGAACTGTACGCGGACGAATGGCTGTTGATCCCGGCCATGCACTTCCGCTGGAGTTTCCCGGAGGAGAATCGGCGGTTCATACACGGGGAATTCGGCAAGATCGTCTCGCCCTGGCTGCCCGGGCCGCTGCGGCGGCTGGCCGGCAGCCGACTGGCGAAACGCTTCTCGGGTATGCTGCCCATGCTGGGCATTACGGAAAAGACCAGCTCCGCCATCGAAAACTGGTACTACTCGGTTCTGGACCAGCTCGACGCCCACTTCGCCCAGCACCCCTACCTGTTGGGCGAACGTGCCAGCATCGGGGACTTTGGCCTGATGGCCCCACTCTACGCGCACCTTTACCGGGATCCGGCGCCCGGGCGCATCATGAAGCGCCGTGCCCCGCACCTGGTTGAATGGATCGAGCGCATGAACGCCCGCAAACCCCGCGTGGGCGACTGGCTGACGGATGACCAGATACCCGAGACCCTGTATCCGCTGCTGAAGCATCAGTTCGGGAGCCAGTTTCCGGTGCTGCGCGAGACCGTGGACGCCGTGGCGAAGTGGATTGATGAGCACCCCGGGAAGAAAGTGCCCCGCAAGCTCGGCGTACACCAGTACCACCTCAGTGGGGTGGATGAGACCCGGGCCCTGATGAGCTTCCCCCAATGGAAGCTGCAGCGGCCCCTGGATTTCTATCAGGGGCTGGCGGAGGACCAGCGCGGGCCCGTGGATGAATTGCTGGATGAAGTTGGCGGCCGGGAGGCCATGAACATGACGATCCCGCGCCGGGTGCGGCGCGAGAACAACCGTCTGGTGCCGGACGACTGACGTCTCAGTGCAGCTTCATCTTGGGCTTGAAGGCCCGGTGCAGGCGGTCCGTCAGGGCCATCAGCAGCCCCCGGAACCAGCCGAAGACTGCGATCTGGTGCATCCGGTACAGCGAGATGTAGACCAGCCGTGCCAGCCGGCCTTCCACCCGCAGGCTGCCCTTGGAGGTGCCGCCCATCAGGGTGCCGACCGCGGAGTACTGGCTCAGGTTCACCAGTGACCCGTAGTCCTGGTACTGGAACGCCTTGAGTTCACGCCCCTGCATGGCCCGGCGCAGATTGCCGGCCAGGTGGTCCGCCATCTGGTGCGCGCTCTGGGCGCGTGGCGGTACGAAGCCCTGCTCCTGGGGGCAGGCCGCGCAGTCGCCCAACGCAAAAATGTTTGGGTCATCCACGGACTGCAGTGTGGCGGCGACCTTGAGCATGCGGTTGGGCTGCAGGCTCAGGCCGTCAAGGTGTTCCATCAGCGTTGGGCCCTGTACGCCGGCGGCCCAGACCATGATGTCACCGGGGATCTCGCGGCCATCCTGATCCACCAGGGCATCGTCCCGGGCTTCAGTGATCCGGGCCTCCAGCCGTACGTCCACCCCGAGCTCGCGGAGCTCCCGCAGCGTGTCCCTAGAGATCCGCTCGGGCAGGGCGGGCAGAAGACGTGGCCCGGCTTCCAGCAGGGTGATGTGAAGCATGCTGCGGTCGGCCTGGGAGAAACCGTATTCGTGTACCGTTTCCGAGGCATGCACCAGCTCGGCCGCAAGCTCTACCCCAGTGGCGCCGCCGCCCACAATGGGAATGCGGGCGCAGGCATCGGGGTCCGTGCGGCGCTGGCTGTTCACCCGCATCAGAGTGTTCAGGAAGTTCTGGTGGAAATGCTGTGCCTGCTCTGGAGAGTCCAGGAACTGGCAGTGGCGGCGCACTCCGGGAATGCCGAAGTCATTGGTGATGCTGCCGATGGCCAGTACCAGGTAGTCATAGGGAATCTGACGTTCGGGCAGTATCGTCTGGCCCTTTTCATCGAGAATGGCATTGAGCGTGATGGTCTGCGCGTCGCGGTCCAGCCCCGCGAATTCACCCAGCACAAAATGGAAACCCCGGTGGCGCGCCACGCCCCGGTAGCTGATCTGATCCACCGAGGAATCCATGGCCCCGGAGGCTACCTCGTGCAGAAGTGGCTTCCAGATGTGGGTAGGGCTACGGTCGACCAGAGTGATGCGCGCCTCACCCCGGCGCCCCATGCGGCGGCCCAGTTTGGTGGCCAGTTCCAGCCCCCCGGCACCGCCGCCAACAATGACGATCTCCGCTGTCATGACGGCTCCGCTGTGTTAATTAGTGTGCGAATCGTAACACAGCGGAGGCGGGCATCCGCAGGCCCCATTACTGGAAGTCGCTGAACGCGTGCGGTTCCGCCGCCAGCGCCAGGCACAGGCTGCCCGGCCCAATGTAGATGGTGCTGGTAATGCCCATCTGGGAAAGCAGCAATTCCACGCCATGGGCTCTGCAGGTATCACGCAACCGCTGCAGCCCGGGCAGGGCCTCAATCTCTTCCCAGCTCATGCCGCAGGAGAGTGATACATAGGGGGTGAGCAGCCCTGCCTCCACACGGGCCACGGCGTAGTTCATCACCTGCTCGACCGCCGGCTCAAAACCGCGCGTCTTGGTGGCCGGTTTGCCCTCGGCGCCCTTGCCAAAGATCACAGGCGTGATGTTCAGGGCCTTGCCCAGGAAGGCCACCAGCCCGGAGACGCTGTTATCACCCCTGCGGCGGGCACGTTCGCGGATGTAGTGGAGGTCCCTGGGGATCACCACGCTGTAGATCTTGTCCGTGAAGGTGTCGATCTCGTGGCGCAGCGCGTTCTTGTCCAGGTTCTGCTGCATGAGACGGATGGTGTGGGCAGCCAGCAGGCCCTGGCCAGCAAAGATCTGCTTGCTGTCGACCACCCGCATCGAGAAGTTGCCCGTTTCACCGGCAGCGTCACGCTTGCGGCGGTATTCGGCCAGCACGGTATTCATGGCGACACTGGCGTTCTCGTAGATCTTGCTTCGGGAGCGGGTGACCGTCTCGCAGATCGCCAGGTCGTAGTGGTCCACGATCTGTTCCATGAACAGTTGATGGATCTGCTCCGCCGAGAACGCCTCGGTTTCGGCATGGTGGCCCTTCTGTAGGAGCCCCTGCTCGTAGAACTCCTGGGTCAGTTTGGGGTCGTGGGTGTCGGTGTAGGTCTGGTCATCAATGTGTGCCGTTACCGGTAGAACGAAGAGCCCGTGCTCCCTGCTGAACTCATGGGGTATGTCGCACGCGGAGTCGACGATAAGCCCTGTTTTCATGGTCAGCCTCCTCAAGCCGCACTGCATTACGCGGACTTTTGTCATCCAATGTCCGATGTAACATAACCGACTGGCAAGTTTCCGTGGTGCAGTTCCGCTTTTCAAGGAACTTTGAAAAGCTAACCGAAATCGGGAACGCAATGGCCTGTGCGGCCAATCACGGTGTGGAATTTCCGGCGTGTCTTGACGCCAATGCAGTGACGCCCAATGATGAACCTCGTCATCCCAAAACCCGCAACGGAACAGGAGTGCACCTCATGAAACAGGTCACCGTCACCAGCCCTGGTGGGCTCGATAACCTCAAGGTCGCCGACCAGGCCGAACCCGGTCAGCCCGGCCCCGGCGAAATCCGCGTGCGGGTGCACGCCAACTCCCTCAACTTCCACGACTACCTGGTTGCCAATGGCGGCATCCCGACCGAAGATGGCCGCATCCCCATGTCCGACGGCGCCGGCGTGGTGGAAGCCGTGGGCGAGGGCGTTGAGGAATTCGCTGTGGGCGACAACGTCGTCTCCACCTTCTTCCCGCCCTGGCTCGATGGCGAACCCCAGGAAGGCAACTTCACCAATGTGCCCGGCGACGGCCTCGACGGCTACGCCCGCGAACAGGTGGTGCGGGCCGCGACCGCCTTCACCCGCGCTCCGGAAGGCTACAGCCACGCCGAAGCCGCCACGCTGACCACCGCTGGCCTCACCGCCTGGCGCGCGCTGACCGTGGACAACCACATCAAGGCTGGCGACACCATCCTCGTGCTCGGCACCGGTGGCGTCTCGATCTTCGCGCTGCAGTTTGCCCGTGCGATGGGTGCCAACGTCATCGCCACCTCGTCCTCCAACGAGAAGCTGGAACGCCTCAGCAAGATGGGTGCCCAGCACACCATCAACTACAAGGAAGACCCCAAGTGGGGCAAAACGGTCAAGAAGCTCACCAACGGCCACGGCGTGGACCAGGTGATTGAAGTTGGCGGCCCCGGCACCGTGGCGCAGTCCATCGAGGCCATCCGCGTGGGCGGGCTCATCTCACTGATCGGCGTACTCACCGGCAGCGGGGGCGAAGTCCCCACCGCCAAGCTCATGGCCAAGCAGGCACGCCTCCAGGGCCTGCTCGTGGGCAGCCGCCGCCACCAGATGGACATGGTCCGCGCCCTCGAAACCACCGGTATCAAGCCCGTGATCGACAGCAGCTTCAAGCTGGAGGAGATCGCGGACGCGTTCCGGCATGAGGAAGCGGGTAAGCACTTCGGGAAGATCTGTCTGGAATACTGATCCAGAAACCCGCCTTCCGCGCCGCAGTCTGGCTGCGGCGCTGCTTCCTTTCGAATTTCCCTCCTGAATTTCCAAACACCTGCCTTGTGCGACGTGATGCTTAAAAGCGGTATTACGGAGTGGCGGCCTGTGGTGGTCCTGCTAGGGCGAGAGGATAGGTGTGCGTGTTATGAGGCGTTCTGTACATTACCCAGGCACAAGGATGTTAAGGGCTGTAAATCCCCGAGCGAGTCGGGGATCCCTTCTTCAGAATATGTCAGTTGGATTTCTTACGGCGAAGGACTCCCATTCCAAGTAGACCAAGACTTAGCAGCGCCATTGTGCCTGGTTCAGGAACGGAAGCACTGGGAGGAACGTCGTCTGGCTCGTCCTGATTGCCGAATATTTGTGTCCTTAATTCAACACTTCCGCTTGACCCAAAATCAGGCGATGCAAACCCGGATAAATTCTGATTTAAGACCAATGATTGGATGCCATTCTCTTCTTTTCCATTGGGACCAAAAATGTAAGGAAAAGTAAATCTTTCTCCTGAAGTAAAGCCCAACCCATATGTGGTATCTGTCTCAAGGAATAGAGACAGTGTTTCTGATTGTTTAAAGCTCATTCCGTCGTCTGAGAAGGATTTCGCCCCTTGGTACAGTAGGGTTCCACTGTTTGAATTCGGGCCTTGGTTAATATCATAGACAAAGAAATTGACCGAGGCATCGTTGTCAAGATCAAACTCAAAAGCGAAACTCTTCATTTCGGTTCTTGTATTCAATTCAAAAAACGAGATTATTCCACTCTCTGCACCAGAAGTAATTGTGTCTCCAGGCTCACTGCTGTCACTCTCAAAAAGAAGGGTAGACATCGCTATGCCAGGTAATGCTGACAGAACCGCTATTGTCAGAAAGGCCTTTACTGTTGGTTTTATAGAAAAAAACATGGTTCTTCTCCGTCCGTGTTGTTTTCGATGACTTCATTGGAAAAATTGCAATTAATGATCCGATATAGGGTTTTTTTCAGGAAAACAGTCGGGTATCTAGGCTCCCTATGTTGCTGCCAGTCCTACATGTAAAAAATACTGACGAAAACGCGCCCTTTCCGACGGATTTCACACTTGTCTCCGCCGCTGACGGCTCGCTGCAGGCGAAGACGGATGAAGCCTCCTGGTTCGATTATCTTGGGCGGACCTTTAATCAGTTGATTTGGTGGGGGCAGGCCGAGAAAGAGCACCGGACCAGAGTCGATCCGCATAAGATGGCGTGCGACTTCAAACGGGATCCGTCAGAACGGAACACCCCCTAGCGCACCTGCTACGCTGGGAGTGCCATAATGGCGGGAATGAATAAGGAGAACACTGATGGGGCCTGAACATTTCTGGTGGGGTGGATGGGGCATGTTTCCCATGATCATGCCGATCACCATGCTCATCATCGCTTTGATCATGATCTACCTGCTCTTCGGCAGAGGGGGGCCTCGATCCCCGGGATGGGAGAATGATGAGAGACGGTCCCCGCGTTCCCGGGAGTCCGAATCGGCGATCGAGATTCTCAAGAAACGATACGCTCGAGGAGAGATCAGCCGGGAAGACTTCGAGCAGATGAGGAAAGACCTTGAGGACTAGCATGGGCTGGTTTGTCGGGGAGTGAACGCAGGGAGTGAGGAATGAAGGTCGATCAGGAGGTACTGGCGAGTGCCGAGCGGGAAGGGATTCTGGGGCCGGGGCAGGCCGAGAGACTCTGGGGTTTCCTGGCCGAGGGGCAGGCGGCGGCTGGTGAGAGGCCCCAGTTCCGGGCTGCACACCTGCTGTACTATTTCGGCGGCCTGTTGGCGATTGGCGCCGCCTCTCTGTTTCTCAATGCTGCCTGGAATCAATTCGGGCCCTGGATGGGCGCGGCGCTGGCGATTGGGTACGCGATCGGGTGCTGGCATGTGGCCGCCTGGCTGCTTGAACAACGCCGGCTGGCGATCTGGCGCGGGCGCTGCAAGCAAGGGGGGCGGGTAACCCGCCGGGGGCGTTGTCCTAACGCAAACCAGGAAAGGAAAGAATCGCCAGAACAATGACGACGGCACCGACGAGATAGGCAATATGGTTCACGGTAGCGTCTCCTCTCCACCGATCGGAAATCGGGATGCGCCGCCTTCCATGCGGCGGTCGATGCAACGTCCTGTTCAGGCGCATCCTTTGCCTCATCTGGAGCGAGAATGGGCGTTGCCAGTTGCTCAGTCTGTTCGCTGGCGCACTGAGCTGTAAAAAGAACGGCGATTGGCTCTACCCATGTCATGGGATCGTGTCGTTTGATGGGATACCTGGGATCAGCAGAAGGGAGCAGGGAGGGCACTTTTCCAGGCGGGCGTTAGTGCATTGCGGGAAGACGGCTATGGGTCAATGTGCCTCTGGGTATTGCCTCAGAATGCGGCCTGCAGGTTCTATGAGATGATGGGTGGGGTTCAGGTAAGAACACGCACGATCGCGATTGGGGGGCAGAGTTATGAGGAGATCGGGTACGAATGGACGGATCTCCTGGAAAAACAATAGACTCAAGGACTTGGAATCCATCCCTGATGTGCGTGACGGCCTGACGTACACGGAACGGATCATCCTGTATGTGCTGCAGGAGACCCAGCATGAGGTGAACGGGCGCAACGTGCCGACCGCAATGCTCTATGGCCGGGTGGTGGAATACGTCAATCTCACCGAGGCGGAGCTTCACGATTACCTGAACCGGCTGGGTGTTCAGTCAGATTGAGTGGGTCGAACCGGAAGTACCCGCCCAGTGTCTTATAGACCTCCGGTTGCTGCTCTTTGAGATGGCTGGGCCTCTGAAAGAAGGTTTCCGTCAGCACGGCAAAGAATTCCGCCGGTTCGGTTGCCCCATAAGGGTCGAGCCAGGGTTTCCGGTGATGGTGGAGGGAGTCGCGCAGGTGTTCGTAGGCGCGGGTCATGGTTTCCTGCCAGTGCCGCGCCTGTTCGCCGCTCAGGGGTGGCGCGCCGTCGGCGGTGCCGTCCAGATAATCCAGCTGGTGGGCGAACTCGTGCAGGATCACGTTGTGCGCGCCGTGTGGGTGGATTGCGCCTTCCTCGCAATCGGTCCACGCCAGGACCACCTGGCCCAGGCTGGAGGCTTCCCCGGCACGAATCTCGTTGCTTTCGCTGACCACCATGCCGTCGCTTTCCATGTCCCTGACGCGGTAACGGTCGGGGTAGACCAGGATGCTGTTGATCCCGTCAAAATCCGAGAAGTTCCGGGCAATGATCAGCAGGCAGGCGTGCCCGGCAATGGTGAGGCGTACAGTGTCGTCCACCTCAAATCCGTCGCAGCCATAGAAGGGTTTTTCCGCCAGGAACAGCTGTACGTGCTGTTCGAGCTGGCGTTTGAGCTGGGCGGGCAGCCGGCGGTATAGCGGTACCCGGGTTTTCAGTGTTTTCCGCCAGTGTTCCGGGAAGGGGTGCTGGAGCTGCCTGTTGCGCCACCAGCTGCGATAGAAGAACAGGTAGAAGATGAGTGCGCCAATCAGCGCCAGGGCGCAGAGCAGGTAGATCAGCATGGGTGGGAGTCCGCTACCTCCTGGTTCAGGGAGTGGATGCTGATGCGGGTGCCCGCCTGGCGATCCAGAATCGCCTCTGCGTCTTCCAGCCGGCCGATACCACTGAGGCCGCCGCTTCCAGCAAAATCGCAGGCTGCAGCGAGCTTGGGGCCCATGGAGCCGGCGGGCAGGTCCAGCTGGCGGGCTTCGTCCAGGGTCAGTTCGTGGATGGGGGCGGCGGTATCCTTGCCGAAATCCCGGTAGATGGCGTCCACATCGGTGAGCAGAAGCAGGGCATCGGCCCCCAGCTGGCGGGCCAGCAGGGCGCTGGCGGCATCCTTGTCGATCACGGCTTCAACGCCAATCATGCTGCCGTCATCCCGGCGCAGGATGGGAATGCCGCCACCCCCAGCGCAGATGACCACCACGCCCTGTTTCAGCAACAGCTCGAGCACCCGGGTGTCCGGGATCTCGAGGGGGCTGGGGGAGGGGACGACCCGCCGCCACTTGTCGCCGTCCTGGGCGATCTGCCAGCCAGCCGCCTCGGCGCGGGTCTCTGCTTCTTTCCTGTCGTACACGGGTCCCACGAATTTCGTGGGGTTCTGGAAGGCCGGGTCGTTCCTGTCCACCAGTACCTGGGTCAGCAGCGTGGCCACGGCCCGGTCGTGGCCCAGGGCATTCTCCAGCTCCTGTTCGATGATGTAGCCGATCATGCCTTCCGTTTCGGCGCCGAGTACATCCAGGGGGTAAGCCTCATCCGGTCTGTAGGCGGCGCCCTGAAGTGCCAGAAGTCCTACCTGCGGACCGTTGCCGTGGGTGATGACCAGCTGGTGGCCGGCGCGGACGATGCCGGCGAGTGATTCAGCGGCAACCTTAACGTTGGCCCGCTGGGCCTGGGCTGTCAGGGGTTCGCCGCGCCGCAGCAGGGCGTTGCCTCCGAGGGCTGCTACCACAAGCATGTCAGGCTCCCCTGTTCAGGTTCCAAGAGTGGCGACGAGCACCGCCTTGATGGTGTGCATCCGGTTTTCCGCCTGGTCGAACACGATGGAGGCGGGGCTCTCAAAAACCGCTTCAGTCACCTCCATGGCATCAATGCCGAACTCGCTCTGTATGTCCTTCCCAACGGTGGTTTCGGTATTGTGGAAGGCGGGCAGGCAGTGCATGAACCTTGCCCGGGGGTTGCCGGTTTTCTCCATCAGGGCGGCGTTCACCTGGTAGGGCATCAGAAGCTTGATCCGCTCCGCCCATTTCTCCTTCGGCTCCCCCATGGAGACCCATACGTCCGTGTAGACGAAATCCACGCCCGCCACGGCGGCGTCAACATCCTCGGTGATCATGATCCTGGCACCGGTATCACCGGCAATACTCCGGGCCTCGGACTGGACGGCCTCCCCGGGCCAGCAGGCCTGGGGGGCACAGAGCCGGACATCCATGCCCATTTTGGCAGCGCCGATCAGCAGGCTGTCGCCCATGTTGTTGGCGGCATCCCCGATGAATACGAACGCCACCTCCCGCAACGGCTTCTCCACATTCTCCTGCATGGTCAGGAAATCCGCCAGGATCTGGGTTGGGTGGAATTCATTGGTCAGGCCATTGTAGACGGGCACTCCGGCATACTGGGCCAGTTGCTCAACAACCTCCTGCCCGAAGCCCCGGTATTCGATGGCGTCATAAACCCGGCCCAGAACCCGGGCGGTGTCCTTTACGGACTCCTTGTGGCCGATGTGGGTACCCGTCGGCCCCAGGTAGGTGACGCGGGCGCCCTGATCAAAGGCCGCGACCTCAAAGCCCACACGGGTCCGGGTGGAGTTTTTCTCAAAGATCAGGGCAATGTCCTTGCCCTGTAACCGGGGCACCTCGGTGCCGGCGTATTTGGCGGTTTTGAGATCGGCGGACAGTTTGAGCAGAAAACTGATCTCCCGGGGGCTGAAGTCCCGCAGGGTCAGGAAATGCCGGTTCTTGAGATTGAAAGCCATGATTCTGTTCCTTCTCGGTCAGACGGGGTCGCGTAGGGTCGGGCAGCTCATGCAGCGCCCGCCGCCCCTGCCTCGCCCCAGCTCCGCCCCGGGGATGGCGAGGACCTCGATGCCGGCGGCCTGGAGCGCGGCATTGGTGTCGTCGTTGCGGTCGTAGCCAATGACCACGCCCGGGCTGAGGGCCAGCACGTTATTGCCGTCGTTCCACTGTTCCCGCTCGCGTTCGGCCGGGCTGTCACCGCCGGTGGGGATCACCTCCAGGGAGCGGTAACCCATTGCGTCCGCGACCACATCAAACAGTGGCCGTGGGTCCTGGTGAAACGACAGGTGTTTGCCGTTACTGCCGGGGCGCAGCTCATAACAGACCATTTCATCAGCGACTTCCTTGAAGCTGGTCACCACGTTGCCGCCACAGAAGGTGAACACCGTATCCAGGTGCATGGCGGAGCGGCTCCTGGGAATTTGGCAGGCAATCACGCGTTCCGCTGCTCCGCTGTCGAACAGGGCTTTGGAGAGTTGGCCGATGGCCTGCGGTGAGGACCGTTCCCCCATGCCCACCAGGACAACGCCATTGCCGACCGGCATGACGTCACCGCCTTCCAGGCTCGCCAGGGCATGGTCCTTGAGCGGATCCCCCCAGTGCACATTGACCTTGCCCGCGAATGCCGGGTGATACTGGTAGATCGCGCTCATCAACAGGGTTTCCGGTTTGCGCGCTGCCCAGTACATGGGGTTCAGGGTGACCCCGTTATAGATCCAGGCGCTGTTATCCCGGGTGAACAGGAAGTTGGGCAGCGGTGGCAGCACGAATCCGTGGCGCCCAAGGTGGTTACCAAAGAGCCCGGAAGGGTCGAAAGGAAGGTCGCCGACTTCCAGTCCGCCAATCAGGAATTCCGCCAGGGGCCGGCCCGGGAGTTCGTCCATCCACGCGCGCAGGTCGGACACCATGCCCACCCCGATATGGTTCCAGGTGATCCGGTGGTCCAGGATCCAGGCCCGTGCCTCGGGGATTTCGAGGGTTTCGGCCAGCAGTTCATTGACGTCCAGCACCTCCACGCCGCGGTCGCGCATGACCCCGGTAAAGACATCGTGGTCTTTCTGGGCCTGCTTGACCCAGAAGACGTCGTCAAACAGCAATGCATCGCAGTTGGAAGGGGTCAGCCGCCGGTGCGCCAGCCCGGGGCGGCAGACAATCACCTGCCTCAGCGTGCCGGTTTCAGAGTGAACCCCGAGAGTGTTTTCCGCCATCTCGCATGCTCCCTTGCCTTGGATTACACAAGCGCGCCGATACTGATCACGGCGGTGATGAACACCGTCAGTATCAGCAGCAGCGGCCATATGAATGCCAACCAGCGGTCGTAGGAGACGCGGCCTATGGCCAGGCCGCCAACCACCACCGCAAACGTTGGGTTGATCAGGTTTACCAGGCCGTTGGCGGACTGGTAAGCCGTCACCACCAGATCCCGTCCCACGCCGGCAAAGTCCGCCAGCGGTGCGAGGATGGGCATGGAAAGCACAGCCAGGCCGGACGAGGACGGTACAAAGAAGCTCATGCCCACTTCGATCCAGAACATCAGGTTGATGAAGGCCAGTTGCGGCAGCCCACCCAGCGTTGTCTCCGCACTGTGCAGGATGGTGTCCGCGATCATGCCCTGCTCCATGATCACCACGATACCGCGGGCCAGCCCAACCACCAGGGCGACACCCAGCAGGTCCCGTGCGCCGTCAACAAAACTGCTGGTGAGCTTTTTCTCGCCCAGCCGGGCGACGATGCCGATGACGATGGCGGAGCCAAAGAAAAGCGAGCCCATCCTGGCCATCCACCAGTCCTGGGTGGAAACCCCCCAGATCATCACAATGAACGTAAGCGCGAAAATGGCCAGGGCAATCTGCTGGGTGCGTGTGAGTTCAAAATCCTCCAGCTCATCATGGCCCTGGAGGAAAAGCTTGCGGTGGGCGTCTTTCTGCCTGGCAACCACAGAGCGGGATGGGTCGGCCTTAACCCGCCGGGCATACCGCATGACGTACGCGGCACAGATGATGAGGCCACCGACCAGCAGCACGAACCGCAGTACGATGCCGTCAGTAAAGGGAATATTGGCGGCGTTGGAGGCGATGACCGTGGCAAAGGGATTGATGGTCGATCCCAGCACGCCGATGCCGGCGCCGATGAGAATCACCGCGACTCCGGTGACGGCGTCATAGCCTGCCGAGATCATTACCGGGATCAGGATGGCGTAGAACGCCAGGGTTTCCTCGGCCATGCCGTAGGTGGTTCCCCCAGCGCGAACAGCGTCATGAGTATGGGTATCATCCAGATCTCATGGCCTTCCAGATGGTGCATGGCGCTTCGGATGCCCGTGTCGATTGCACCGGTGGCGTTCATTACACCCAGGAAGCCGCCGAGAAAGAGCACGAACAGGGCTACGTCGATGGCGTTGGCGGCATAGCTGTCGGGGTCGTAGAAGCCCGCCGTGGGCGCGAGCATCACATCGACAAAACCCTGGGGATTGGGTTCAACGGTTTCGTAAGTGCCTGGTACTGCTACTTCACGCCCGATCTCTTCATTCATGGCGCGCTCATACTGGCCCGCGGGAATGATCCAGGTGAGTGCGGCAATCAGGATGATGAGGAGAAACAGAATGGTATAGGCGGTCGGGAATCGCGTTGAGAGGTCATCTTCAGGGTTCGATGAGGGGGGCAGTTCATCAGTCATCTGGCGCCTCCTGTCCTTTGCGGCTTGCTGATGTAGATCCTCATCCCGAGTATGAACTTCCTGGGGCCACGGTAAAGTGATGATTGTCAACTCGACACAAGATCGACATCACCCCATAATCCGCTTCTTTTATGTCCACTTCCCTGTAGTCAGGAGTTCCAATGGCAGGCGCAACGGCTCTCGTGATGCTCGCTTCCCTGTGCTGGGGGCTGTCCGGCGGTATCGGCGGTATCCTTATGGCGGACGGCTGGGATGCGTTCGTGGTCTCGTTCTACCGGGGGGCGATTGGTCTTGTATTCGTCCTGGGCTGGCTGGCGATCCGCCCTGGCAACAGCGGACTGGCCAATCGCAAGCTGTGGTTCTGGTCAGCCATTGCCGGGCTGGGCGTGGCCGGCAACTTTTCGTTCTACTTCCTGAGCATCTCCGAGGGCAGTGTCGCGGTGGCCGCGACGCTGATGTACTGCGCGCCGGTGTTTGTCTACCTTCTGTCTTTCGCGCTTAAGCTGGAAAGCCCAACGCCGCTCAAATGGGCGGCCATCGTGATGGTGATGGTGGGGATTGTGCTGCTCACCCGCATCTATGACGTCAACGCGGGCGGTGTTACGGCGCTTGGCGTTGGCGCGGGGCTGCTGGCAGGGCTCTCCTATGCCATCTTCATATTCGGCTTCAAATACGCCGCGCCCCATGGCACCCCGCAGGCCATTCTCACCATCGCCTTCACGGCCCTGGTGATCATCCTTGGCGCCTTCGGGGATTCCAGCGAAATCGCCATTGCCCTGAGCACGCCGGACTGGCCCCTGTTCGTCACGCTGGGAATTCTGGGCGCGGGGCTGTCGTTCATCTTCTACATCATCGGCCTGAATCACACGGCCCCCGCCGTCGCCTCCATTGTAGCCATGGTTGAGCCGGTCACGGCCTCACTGTTCGGCGTGGTTGTCCTGGAGGAAACGCTGGTTGCGCTGCAGATTGTGGGGATGGCTCTGATCCTGGCTACGGTGACGGCGTTGAGTGTCTTTTCCGGACCCCCGGCGGCGGCGCTGCCAGAGCCCGAGGGCGGAGAAGATGGAGAGCAGGCCGATTAATCAGGCTTCCGGGTCAAGCTTCTTGGCCCGCTTCATCCCTTCGTCAGTATCACCCATCTTCCAGTAGCAGCTGCAGTACATGGCGTGCTTGTCGATGCCGCTTTCGTCCCGGAAGTAGCGGCGCATGCTGCGCATGGTGCTGAATTCGCCCGCGAACCAGGGATAGGGGGTGCCGGGCAGCCAGGGAAGGGCACGTACCCGTTCGTTCAGCAGGGCGTTAGGGCGCTCAGTGTCCGGATTCACGAGCCACCTCAGCTCGACACCCTCGGGGTGGTCGATGGCCTGTCTGTCGGCCTCGGAAAGCACCTCGATGAGAGCGTAGCCCAGCGCATTCTTCGGGAGGCGTTCAAGGTTGACGGCCAGCGCCGGTAGGGCGCTCATGTCGCTGGCCAATAGGAACCAGTCGGCGTCAGGGGCGGCCAGTTTCGGCTCACCCGGGCCACGGATGGTGATGGGGTCGCCGGGGCGCGCTCGGCTCGCCCAGGCGGAGGCGGGGCCGCCGTCGCCGTGGTCCACGAAATCCAGCATCAGTTCCTGCTGTGCCGCATCGAAGGCGCGGATGGTGTAGGAGCGCAGGGTTGGTTTGCCGCCTTCCTCTGCCGGGTCAAAAAGCAGCTTAACGTAGCCGCCCTCCTGGTCTGCCGGGAACCCCGCCAGTTCCGGCCCCTGCAGCACGATGCGGCGCATGTTCGGGGTGAGGCGGTTGTTGCTGAGTACTTCAAGATCGTATTCGGCTGGCATTGGCCTCTCTGACAGTCGGGCATTTGGGTCTGAGCTGAGATATTCCCATCTTCCCGGCTTTTCGAAAAGGCCTGGTGTTGCAACGCTGGCTGGGTGCGTTATGATCCCGGTTATGAAGACATTAACCGCAGCATACACGTCCATGACCCTGAAGTCTGCCGGTGTTCCGGCTGGCTCGATGGCTGCTGTGTATTTCCAGTGGTTTGGTTTTGGCTATTTCTATAGCCATACGCCGGGCCACGTCTGACACCTCACACCCCAGGAGGCGGCCCGGCAGAAAGCCAGGCTGCCACCGGAAGAAAAACCCCGACTGGCAGCCGCCGTCGGGGTTTTTTTATGGGAGATCAATTATGGCTACAGCAATGACGGACTCACAGACGACCAGTGAACAACCACAGCCCGTGCATGATTCCGCAGCGCTCCAGAGCCTGCCAACACCAGCGGAACTCAAGCAGCAATTACCTTGTCCGGACGAACTGCAGAAGCAGGTGGAACAGCACCGGGAGGCGGTCCGCGCCATTCTCAGGGGCGAAGACGAGCGCCTGCTGGTGGTCGTGGGGCCCTGCTCCGTGCATGACGAAGTAGCGGCACTTGAGTATGGCGAACGACTCGCGGAACTCGCCGCGACCCTTCAGGATCGCTGTCTCATCGTCATGCGGGCATACCTCGAGAAGCCCCGCACCACCGTGGGCTGGAAAGGGCTGCTGTACGACCCTGAGCGCACGGGAGAAGGGGATCTGGCCCAGGGACTGGTCCGAAGCCGGCGCCTGCTTCTGAATCTGGCGCAGCTGGGGCTGCCGCTGGCGACCGAAGCCCTCCATCCAATGGCCGCGGATTATCTGTCGGATCTGGTGAGCTGGACGGCTGTCGGGGCGCGGACCACGGAGTCACAGCTCCATCGCGAGATGGCAAGCCAGCTGCCCATGCCGGTGGGCTTCAAGAACGGTACCGATGGCAGTCATGGGATGGCGCTCAATGCCATGCGGTCTGCGGCTTCTTCCCATTACCGGTTGGGCACGGACCTTCACGGCCGGCCGGCCATGATGCAGACACCGGGCAACCCGGATACGCATCTGGTACTGCGCGGTGGTCGTGGCGTTACCAATTACGACCAGACCAGTATCGCGACCGCCCAGGAAGAGTTGCGGGAGAGTGGGCTCAACCCCTCTTTGATGGTGGATTGCAGCCATGACAATGCCTGCAAGGAGCACCAGCGCCAGACCGGGATTGCCCGCGAACTGCTGCACCAGCGCCAGGCGGGCAATCACCGGATTGTCGGTATCATGCTCGAGAGCTTCCTGGTGGATGGCAAGCAGAAGGATGAAGGCGAGCTGACCTACGGCCAGTCCATTACGGACCCCTGTCTGGGATGGGATGAGACGGCGCATCTGTTGATGCAGATGGCCTGAAGGGCTCTGAATCTCTATCATACGCGCGACATGATGATCGCGCAGGGTAACGAGGGCATTCGTTACCGTTATCGGGATACCGGATGGGGTTCAGAGTATGGGCGCACTCAGGACAGGCCTGACGCAGGCGTGGGATCGTTTTACCCAGAAGATGTCACCGCCGGTCTTCATTGGCTCGGCGCTCTGCGTCATTGGCTTCTGTATTTTCGGTGGCCTTTTTACCGCTACGGCGAGTGACGCGTTCTCAAGCGCGCAACAGACGATTTCCCGGACTTTTGGATGGTATTACGCGCTGATTGTCACCGTGTTCGTGGGGTTCGCGTTCTGGCTGATGGTCAGTCCCTACGGCCGACTGCGGTTGGGACCGCCGGATTCACGGCCTGAGTTCCGCTATCACGCCTGGTTTGCCATGCTGTTCAGTGCCGGCATGGGAACAGGTCTGGTGTTCTGGGGGGTGGCCGAGCCCCTCTATCACCATGCCGATCCGCTGTTTGCCGAGGGCGGCTCACCTGAGGCAGCGAAGGAGGCCATGCGCTACACCTTCTTTCACTGGGGGCTGCATCCCTGGGCCATCTACATCCTGTTCGGCGCCTCCATTGCCTATTTCCATTTCCGCCATGATCTTCCGCTCGCACCCAGATCCATTCTGCATCCGCTGATCGGTCGTCATATCTGGGGGCCGATCGGCCACGGTGTGGACATTCTCTGCACGGTGGGGACCCTGCTGGGGGTTTCCACATCCCTGGGGCTGGGCGCGATGCAGATCAACAGTGGCCTTGCCCAGTACATGGACATTCCGCTCCAGACCAACGTGCAGGTAGGGATCATCGCCCTGATCACACTGGTGGCCACTATCTCTGTCGTGTCCGGTATCAAGGCTGGGATACGGCGACTGAGCCTCATCAACCTGGCACTGGCGTTCGGCCTTATGGTGTTCGTTTTCCTTGCCGGGCAGACGATCTATATCCTGGAGACATTGGTGGGAACGTTGGGCATCTACATCCAGCAGTTGCCTGAAATGAGTCTCTGGGTGGAGTACACCAGCAACACCGACTGGCAGGCAACCTGGACCATGTTCTACTGGGGCTGGTGGATTTCCTGGTCACCGTTTGTAGGGGTTTTTGTGGCCCGTATTTCCCGGGGGCGCACCCTGCGTGAGTTTGTTCTTTCGGTGATGCTGGTCCCGACGCTGGTCACGTTCGTCTGGTTGTCAGTTTTTGGTGGTTCAGCACTGCACATCGAGCTTTTCGGCAACGGGGGGCTAAGCGCGATCGTTCAGAATGATGTGTCGCTGTCGCTGCACGCACTGCTGGAAGCGCTGCCACTGGCGGGTGTGACCATGATGTGGGCCACCCTGGTGATCGTGATTTTCTTCATCACCTCTTCGGATTCAGGGTCGCTGGTCGATGACATGGTCACTTCCGGAGGCCACCCGAATCCGCCGCGTGCGCAGCGTGTTTTCTGGGCCGTGTCCGAGGGCACGGTTGCGGCCATACTTCTGATCGTTGGGGGATTGACGGCGATCCAGGACGCTTCCATATCCCTTGGTTTCTTCATGTCCTTCCTCCTGTTGGCGATTTGCCTGAGCTTTTACAAGGCGCTGCGGTCCGAGCGTCACATGACCCAGGGCGCCAGCCAGGAGGCGTTCAGAATACTGCCCTGGGCCAAAAAGCAGCCCGTACCGGAATAGGGCTGATCCTCAATCGGGGAGCGCACAGTGATTATACTGGGTGGGTTATGCACTTCGTCAGGTATATGGCTCCGAAACGGTCATATTCCCGTCCAGCCCCTGTGTGACCCGCTCTACCGAGGTGATCCGCTGGTGATGCCGGTCCCAGAGGTTGTTGCGAAGTGCCTTCGGCACGTCGCGCAGTGAAATCCGGGTGACGTCCTCAAACAGGTGCGCGTAGGCCTGGTGACATTCAGCCAGCTGGTAGTTGGGAATCGAGGCGGACAGGTGATGGACGTGGTGATAGGCAATATCCGCCGTAAACCAGTTCAGCCACGCGGGCAGTACCAGAAAGCTGGTGCCCTCTATCGCCGCCCGGTTGTAATCCCAGTGTTCCTCGTCAGCTGCCCATGAATCCTCGAAGTTATGCTGCACGGTGAACAGAATGATGCCTCCCGCACCGGCCAGGGAGAGGCTGATCAGGTAGATCGTGAAGAACAGGATCGGGCCGATGGCCAGACTCATGAGCACCCAGATCGTCAGCAACACCAGGTTGTTGGCCGTCATGTGCTGGTAGTCTTTCCACGTTTTCCAGTAACGCGGCTGAAAGTCATCCGCAATCGAGCGCAGCGACCGGGAAGGTGCACGCAACTTATGCCTGGCGACAAACACCAGTAGCGCCAGGCTGCCCTTGATCCAGGTGAAGCGGGGATTAAAGGTCAGGTAGAGGAAACCGCCGACCGGCGCCATGGTGATGTGACGCAGCACCCGGTAGCGGATCTGCTGTGCCGGGGTCAGTTCGTTGAACTCCTCAATGGAAAGCGTCGCCAGCGGTCCCCGGTAGCGGTCCCAGTTGCCGTTGGTGGCATGGTGGAACGCGTGGTTCTTCGACCAGACGTACTGCGGCATACCGCAAAGCACACCCAGAAAAAAGCCGGCTGCGCGATTATAGGAGTTCTTGGCGAACAGGGCGTTGTGCCCGCAGTCGTGCATCAGCACGAACACCCTCAGGAGGAAGAGGCACAGTACCGCGATGCAGACGGCTGTCAGGCCCCATGCGGCCAGAGCATTCTCCAGCGAGGCGCTTTCAATCGCCAGGTACCAGACCAGTGCGAAGGGGATCAGTGTCGTGGCAATCTGGCGGCATGCAATGGCGTTATTCTTTTTGGCAAAGCGGGCGGTGATCTCTTTTTTCTGGTCAGCGGATAGCCCGGAATCGGTCATAACGTCCACTTCTATTTATTATTCTAAGTGTCCCTGTGACTGGACGGGTAGCCTTGCTATGTTCCGTGGAGGCCCGTTTTTTTCAGCAATGCACTGGTCGGGGAAACCCGATCAGACGGTGTGACGCTACCATGGGCTGCTTTAAAAATGTCAATTGCCGTATTTTTCAAAGTGTGTCCTGTCATGATCTGTATCGTCTCTATGGTGGAAGGGCTTCGATATGGAAGTGAGTCCTGCCTACATGGGGATGAGGACGCTGATGGGTTCAATGTGACTATCACCATCGGTGTCAGTGAATTTTCGGAGTTATGACAGTCACTATGGATAGGTCCTTCGGCGCGCCGATTAGGCCCCGTATCAAGGCAAAGAATCCGCTCGAAATCGGATTGTCTGCTACCCGTCGTTTAACACCGATTCCGGGTAAAAATGCCCCCCCTGGAGTCGAGGGATCCACAGTCCGGAATGGTGTAAACCGAACAGCTTTGGTCCACCAGATTCCCGCAGTCCCCATCTTCGCTTTAACGCGTTTCCCTGCAAACGCATTCTTTGTTTTCAAAGGTTTTCATTTGTTTACGGAATTGGCTGGAATCGTTTTCGATTGCGAACTAACCTGATCATCAATTACTCAACGACCACTTTGCAGAGAAGGTCAGGCCTATGTCTGTCAGGGAAGCGCGCCCGCAATTCTGGCAGGTTCTCAAACGAAGCTGTCAGATTGCGGGATCGGTTGACGTTGGGTTCTTTTTTATTTTCCACCTCCTGGGCTCTCCTATCCTGGCCTGGGTCAATGTGGTCAGTGTTGCCATGTACGCAGTGGCTTACCGGGCGATAGGCAGGAAGCAGAATGGTCTGGCCATCTGGCTGATCTGGCTGGAAGTCATAATCCACGCAGGCCTCGGCACCGTTCTCATCGGGTGGGACAGCGGCTTTCACTATTACGTGCTGATGTTTATTCCGGCCGTGTTCGTCAGTATGAGGTTGCGCGAAGCCGTCGTGGCGTTGGTTGGGCTGTGGAGCTATCACGTTGCGCTGTACATTTGGATGTGGTCTACAGAGCCACTCCAACCCATCGCGCCTGACGCCCTTCTTGGGGTTTATCTATTCAACCTGAGCGTCGTGTTCGCCATGTTCAGTTACCTATCTTTCTTCTATCTCAACATAGTAACCGAGGCGAGCAGGAAGCTGCGTCGAATCGCGACCACGGATTCGTTAACAGGCCTCCTTAACCGTCGACATATGACCCATCTTTTGGAGAGGGAGCTGGCCCGCTTTCGACGACAAGGTCACCCGGTGTCTTTTCTCCTGTTCGATATTGATTATTTTAAGGAGATTAATGACGAGCACGGTCACGAAACCGGTGATAGGGTTCTGGAAGATGTCGCCGCAATTATCAAGGATCAATTGCGTACCCAGGACCTGATTGCCCGGTGGGGTGGGGAAGAATTCCTGGTTGTACTTCCGGACAGCGAGTTACAGAGTGCCCGGGCGATTGCGGAGAGGGTCCGGGAGGCGCTGATGGCGCGTGAATGGCAGGGATCCAATGGGCAACCAATCGCTGTTACCACCAGTGCTGGCGTCAGCGCATTCTCCCGGGACGACGACCGGAATTCGGCCATCAGCAGGGCGGATCGCGCGCTCTATCGTGGCAAGGAACTTGGACGCAACCGGGTAGAGCTGGAAACCTAGCCAGTGCTCCCCGTCTTTCAGATCAGTCTCGATTTGTGTTTTCGCTCGAAATCTTCCAGTTCCACGTTGATAGCATTGTTGGAAATCACGATTTCCCAGAACGAAAAAAGAAGCGACAGTGACAGCAGAATCAGGCTGCTGCCGAAGCTGACCGTCCCGACCGTCTCCCAGCCCAGAAACAGTGCGAACATGGATAGTGTGCAGATCAGGAAGCTCAGGACCCCTGTAGCCTGCATGCGCTTGGTGAGAAGGATGCGCTGGCGCAGCATGCCCAGCTGACGGGCAATCAGCGGGTAGTCGTCCTGCGTTTTCATGTGCTTGAGCTGGCGGATCAGTTGTGCCAGTACCAGGAACCGATTGGTGTACGCCAGCAGGAGTAGCGAGATGGCGGGGAAAAGCAGGGCGGGAGTGGAGACTGTCAAACCACTAGACTCCCAGGCGTTGGCGCGGCCATTGGCAGAAGGCAGTTAGCAGGGCCGGAGAATTCCCGGGAAATCTCCGGCCCCCGCAATGAGCGCTTCAGGACTGGCTGCTAGAAAATGTAATCCGTCGTCAGCACGCCAGAACGACGTTCCCTCACGATGCTGTTGACCAGATTGCGGTTGCCTTCGGTTGACTTGGTTGCGACCGTCGTCCGGATGGAAAAAACGCGGAGCGCGTCCGACACAGACAGGGTGCCTTCGGCTGAATCCTTGCGTCCGTTGAACGGCAGAGTGTCCGGCCCTCTCTGACATTGGCCGTTGATGTTGATCCTGCCAACCTGGTTTGCCAGCACATCGATCAACGGACCCATGGTGTCCGCATTCTGGCCAAACAGGCTCAACTGCTGACCAAAGTTGGACTCGCGAACCTGTTCGATCACCTCGTTTTCATTGCGAAAGACACTGATCGGAATGACGGGGCCGAACTGTTCCTCTGAACAGGCTCTCATATCTGACGTTGCAGGATACAGAACGGCAGGGTGGAAATAGGTACCGTAAACCTGTGCGCCGCCATCGTTCACCACGCGCGCGCCTTTTGCCTGGGCGTCCTCAACGAGTGCAGTAAGGTAGTCGGTTTTACCAGGCTCGGGGAGTGGTGTCAGCTTGGTTGTTGGCTCCCAGGGCATGCCCGGCATGAGCTTATTGACCTCGTCCACCACTTTTCCGGCAAACGCCTCGGCCACGGACTCATGAACGTGCAGGAGCTTGAGGGCGGTGCAGCGCTGGCCGTTGAACGATAACGCGCCGGCCACGCATTCCTGTGCCGCGAGATCCAGGTCCGCGTCCGCCAGGACAATGCCGGGGTTCTTGGCGTCAAGCCCCAGGGCGGCCTTCAGGCGGTTGGGCTTCGGGTGCATCTGTTTCAGTGCCGCCGCGCCCTGGTGCGTACCGATGAAGGCGAACATATCAATATCGCCACTTTCCATCAGCGGCGGAATGGTGTCCCGTCCATTCCCGAAAATAATGTTGATCACGCCGGGCGGGAAACAGTTCTGGAAAGCCTCAAGCAATGGGCCAACCAGAAGTACGCCGTACTTGGCCGGCTTGAATATCACCGTGTTACCCATAATGAGGGCAGGGATCAAGGTGGTGAAAGTTTCGTTCAGCGGGTAATTGTAGGGGCCCATGCACAGGGCAACACCGACCGGCAGCCGGCGCGTCTGTGCTATGACGCCACCAACCAGTTCGAACCTGGAGGAGCGGCGGTCCAGGGCCTTAAGCTCATCAATGGTATTGCTGATGTAATCACAGGTTCGGTCAAACTCCTTGCAGGAATCCGTTTCCGTTTTTCCAATCTCCCACATGAGAAGTTCAACCACTTCGTCCCGATGCACCTGCATCTCGTGAAGGAAGCGTTCCACATGCTCGATCCGTTCACTGACTGATAGAGTCGGCCAGACGCCGCTGCCCTGGGCGTAAGCCTGCTTCGCGGCGGACAACGCCTTGAGTGACGCCTCGTGATCCATCAGGGGGGTCCTGCCCATGCACAGAGGCTGCGGATGAGACGGCTGCCCTTTCTCAACGCATATCGGGCTTAGTACATCGGCGTAAGCGCCCTCCCATTTTTCCAGCTTACCGTTGATCAGGGTGTGCGTGATGGAAGCGCTCTGTTCGTTCTTGAACTTAGCGGGAATACTCGCTTCATCCGGGAAGAAGTGGTTATCGAGTTTATAGCTGGCGGACATACATTACTCCTTCGATTGTTTTATTCGCTGACGAGGGTATCTACCGTCTCTGCCAGTGATTCAGAAATTTGAATGAATTCGTCAGCCTTTAATGAGGCGCCCCCAATCAGGCCCCCGTTAACTTCGGCGAGGTTGAAGATCTCTGCCGCGTTGCTTGAGTTGACGCTGCCCCCGTAAACAATACGCAGTCGCTGACTGGGATCCTCTTTTCTGGAGGGTGCGCAGGAGGACAGGAAAGTCCGGATCGCCTGGTGGACGCTTTCGATCTGCAAGGCCTGTGCGACCTCACCCGTGCCAATGGCCCAGACTGGCTCGTAAGCAACAACCCCCTGTTCGAACCCGGCAAGACCGACCCGGTCAATAACGGCCTGCAGCTGTTGCTCAATGACCTGTCTGGTCTGCCCAGCCTCGCGCTCCTCGAAGGTTTCGCCAACGCAGAGAACCGGCATCATCCCGGCGTTCTGCACGGCTTCAAACTTTGCGGCGACCGCCGTACTGGACTCTGCGTACTTAAGGCGACGTTCAGAATGGCCGACCAGCGCATACCGGCATTTCAGTTCACTGAGCATAGAGGCACTGACCTCGCCGGTGTGAGCGCCTGATGCATGCTCCGACACAGTCTGGGCCCCCGTAACAATGCCTGTGCAGGCGAGCGCATCGCAGACCTGAAACAGGTAGGGGGATGGTGGACAGACGGCGATATCGATATGTTTCTGAAGCTGTTGCAGCTTTGGAATGAGCCGGTGAAGCAACTCCTGATTGAGTTGCAGACTGCCGTTCATTTTCCAATTGCCGATAAGGAGTGGTTTTGTCATTGTCGTTCTCCTGGCTCTGCTCGTTCAGGTGCACAACGCGCAAGGCACTGCTCGCACGCTGGGGTAATTCGAGCGGGTGGCAAGGTGACATCAATCGCTATATCACCTAAATTTTCGTTTTAGTAGTCTATAACGAAAATAAAAGAAAAAAAAGGAGCGTCTTAGAACATTTTATGATTTGAAAACGAAATCTCATCCCTGCACGTATCGCGTGCTGGCGCAAAAGTGGCGAGAGAGGATCGAAGCGGCGGAGCGACAGAACGCCGCTCCCCGGGAAGCGGTTGCCGGAACGTGTCAGAGCTTTTGGACGGCGCGGAGCCAACCGCCATAAAGGCGGTCTCTTTTGTCTTTGGTCATCACCGGTTCGAAGGTGCGATCGCAACGCCACAGTTTCGAGAGTTCGTCCAGCGAGCTGTACACGCCCGCTTGCAGTCCGGCGAGATAGGCGGCGCCAAGAGCCGTGGTTTCGATCATGTCGGGGCGATCGACCCGTGCACCAAGAATATCTGCCAGGAACTGTAGCACCCAGTTGTTGACCACCATGCCGCCATCAACGCGCAGAGTGACGGGCCGGATGCCGTCCTTTTCCATCGTCTTCTGGAGGTCTTTGGTTTGATAGCACACCGACTGCAGGCCGGCCGTCACAATTTCCTTGATGCCGGTATCCCGAGTCAGGCCCAGAATCGCGCCGCGTGCGTTCGGATCCCAGTGAGGTGCACCAAGACCGGTAAACGCTGGCACCAGGTAGACGCCATGATCCACCGGTGTGCCTTCGGCCAGTGGTTCCGTTTCGCAGGCGTCCCGGATCAGTCTTAAACCATCTCTCAGCCACTGAATGGTTGCGCCCGCAATGAAGATGCTGCCTTCAAGCGCGTAGGTTGGCTCACCATTGATGCGGTACGCCACTGTGGTGAGCAGGCGGTTCTGGGACTGCAGGGCCTCATCCCCGGTGTTGAGCATCAGGAAGCATCCGGTGCCATAGGTACTTTTGGCCATCCCTGACTCGAAGCATGTCTGCCCGACCATTGCTGCCTGTTGATCACCTGCAACGCCCATGATGTGAGTGCCGTTTAACGATTCAAGGCCGGTGATGACCCCGAAATGATCCGCGGAATCCATGACTTCGGGCAACAGGGATTCGGGGATCTCGAACAGCTTGAGTAGTTCCGGGTCCCATTGCTGGGTATGGATATTGAACAGCATGGTCCTGCTGGCATTGGAGGCATCCGTGCGATGCTCCCGGCCGCCAGTCAGGCGCCATAGCAGGAAGGTATCAATCGTGCCAAAAGCGAGTTCGCCACACTCCGCCCGCTCGCGGGCGTCGCTCACGTTATCGAGGATCCAGGAGATCTTGGATGCTGAGAAATAGGGGTCGAGGAGAAGCCCGGTCCTGTTGGCCACCCAGGGTTCCAGGTTGTCGGCTTTCAATGATTCGCAGTAGGAGGCCGTCCTACGATCCTGCCAGACAATTGCGTTATAGAGGCACTCGCCGGTCTCGCGATCCCAGACGACGGTGGTTTCACGCTGGTTGGTAATGCCGGCCGCAACGACGTCATTGGGGTGGACCTTCTCGCCGGTCATCAGGTCGTCAAGGGTGCTTATCACCGTTTTCCAGATGGCCTCGGGATCGTGCTCGACCCAACCGCTTGCCGGATAATGCTGGGGAAATTCCTGCTGACGTGTTGCGACGATTTCGCCCTTGAGGTTGAACAGGATGGCCCGGGAGCTGGTGGTGCCCTGGTCTATGGAGAGTAGATACTGGCTCATGATGTAGGCGCTCCATTTGCTTTGTTGTTTGTTCGCATTTTTGCGTTTTTCAGTAAAAATGCCAATCATTTTTTCGAAAACGTACACTCTAATTACCCTGGAGCGCCGCAGGTGGCTGAAAAAGATCGCCACCACCGGTAGACTGGCGTGATCTGAATGCCGAGCATAGACTCCGTTACGACAGAATCGAACATCAATGACAGAGGTGGTCTGAATGGCTCAACGTCGCCGTCAGGAATTGATCATGGAGCTGATCCGTAAGAATGGGTTTGTAACCACGGAGCAGCTTGTGGAGCAGTTCAATGTGACACCGCAAACCATCCGCAGGGATCTTAATGAGCTCGCGAAAAAGAATACCCTGAGACGGCATCATGGTGGTGCGGGTATCGACTCAAGCACCGTCAATACGTCCTATCAGACGCGTAAAATTCTGGACCTGGAAGCCAAGGAGCGCATTGCGGAGGCGCTTGTTGAGCTCATTCCTGATAATTCGTCGATCTTCATCAACATCGGAACCACCACTGAGACCATCGCCAAGGCGCTTCTCAGAAAAAATAACCTTCAGATCGTCACCAACAACCTGCATGTCGCCTCGATTCTCTCAGCGAGAGAGGATTGCCATGTCATCATCGCAGGTGGCGAGGTTCGTAATCGCGACGGCGGGATCGTCGGTGAGGCCACGCGGGACTTTATAAACCAGTTCAAGATGGATTTCGGGATCATTGGCATCAGCGGCATCGACGGTGACGGTTCGCTGCTTGATTTCGATTACCGTGAGGTCCGCGTGGCACAGGCAATCATCGCGAACTCGGCGCAGGTGCTGCTGGCAGCGGACCATTCAAAGTTCGGTCGGAACGCGATGGTCCGACTCGGGAACGTAACGCAGGCCGACTACCTCTTTACGGATCAGGAGCCACCTGCCGAGCTTCGACAGCTTCTTAGCGAGAACGACGTTGACCTGCGCGTGGTGTGACATCCTTTTCTGTCGAATTCTGAAAGTTGGGTTGTAGCTCACGGTTTCGTTTTTTCGAAATTTTTCCTTTACGAATAAAAAAAGCTTTCGCATACTGCCGTATACCGTACCCGAGAATCGGAAAGGGATCATGACCCTCAGTATCCCTTTGAACTGCGTCAGGAGAAAGCGATAATGATCACAGACCATGAGAAGTTTGACGTTGTTGTCGTCGGCGGTGGCGTCAATGGTGCTGGCATTGCCATGGACGCAGCCGGCAGGGGCCTGCGTGTGTTGTTATGTGAAATGAATGATCTGGCATCTGCGACGTCATCGAACAGCAGCAAGCTGATCCATGGTGGGCTTCGGTATCTTGAGCACTATGAATTCCGGCTTGTCAAGGAGGCGCTGGGAGAGCGGGAGTCACTGCTTCGCAATGCGCCGCACATCATGTGGCCATTGCGCTTTCACCTTCCGCACCGCTCCCATCTGCGTCCGGCATGGCTGATCCGGTCTGGGTTGTTCCTTTACGATCATCTGGCCAAACGCGAAATGCTGCCGGGGTCGCGTTCGATCAGGTTCGGGAGCTCAGATCCCCTTAAGCCAGACATTGTGAAGGGCTTCGAATATTCTGATGGTTGGGCCGACGACGCACGCCTCGTGGTACTAGCCGCCAAGAAAGCCGAGCAGCATGGCGCCAAGATCATGACCCGCACCAAATGCGTCCAGGCGGACCGTGGCGAGCGCGAGTGGCAGGTCACGCTGCGTGACAGGTGCAGTGACGACGAATGGGTGATCTCAAGCAAGGTGATCATCAACGCCGCGGGGCCCTGGGTGAGCAGTCTTTTCGGGGATTCACTGGGTATGAGGGCGCCGAAAACGATCCGGATGGTTAAAG